>JALRGK010000049.1 GCA_023253415.1 Rhodocyclaceae bacterium | reverse complement strand
GCCAGCCGTGATGCCGAACGGGACCAGCTTCGTCAGAATCTGGACCGCGGTGGCCTCAGCGGCGGTGATCGCGCCGGTGGTGGCCGCGACGGCTTTGGTGGTGGCGACCGTTCGGGCGGTCAACGCGCCGGTGGTGAGCGTGGCGGCTTCAGCGGCGGCGATCGTTCGGGCGGTAGCCGTGACCCGGGTGGCTTCGGTGACACCCGTCATGCCAACTTTGGTGGCGGCGGCGATCACTTTGGCGGCAGTGGCGGTAGCCACTTCGGGGGTGGTAGCCGAGGCGGCTTCGGCGGCGGTGGCGGTGGCCACTTCGGCGGCGGTCGTCGTTAATTCGATTTCAACGCACATTCTTTAAATTACAAGTTTTCAACAAGGACATCAACATGAAAAAATCACTCGGTATCGCCCTGGCAGCCGCTGTTTCTTTCGGTGCCGCCGCTTCGGCGCACGCCAACCAGGCCATGAGCACGGAAGAGCTGGTCAGCTACTGCTCTGGTGACAAAGGCACCTTCGTGACCTGTGAAATCTACGGTCAGGCCGTCTACGACACCTACCTCGTGTACAGCCAGCACAAAAAGTCGCCGAAATTTGTCTGCGTTAACCAACCGGCCCCGCCGCGTAAAGAGGTCATTCAGGAATACGTGACCTGGGCCAACGCCAACCCGCAGTATGCCAAGGCGCCCGCTGCCGACACCATCCTGCGCTTCCTAGGCAACCGCTTCCCTTGCGGCAAGCCTGTGGCCAAAGCTGCTAAAGCAGCCAAGTAAGCCGGGCCCTGCATTAGATTGGAGTTAATGATGAAAAAAGCACTTATTCTCGTACCCGCCGTTGCCATCGCCCTGAGCGGTTGCTCCGGCATGAGCGATACCCAGCAACGCACGCTGTCAGGCGGTGCTATCGGTGCCGCTGCTGGTGCCGGTATCGTCGCCATCGCCGGCGCCAACCCCATCTGGGGTGCCCTGGGTGGCGCCGTGGTTGGTGCTGCAGGTGGTTACGTCTACGACCAGTACGAAAAGTCGAAACAGCGTGAATACAACGAAGGCTACCAGGCAGGTAAAAACGCCAACTAAGCATTCCTAGCTGCTTCAAGCGATGGCACCTCCGGGTGCCATCATTGTTTTGGCGTCACCAACCGCAAGAAGCCTATAATGGCTTTATGTATTCACTGAGCCAGACCTCTCTAGCCACGCTCTCGCCCATTGCGAGTCTGGTGGCCTTACTCACGCTGGCCACGCTTGGGGTCTTACTGGCCCGCATGCTGCGCCTACCTGCCATGCTGGCGTACCTGAGTATTGGCCTGCTGATTAGCGCCACGGGTATCGACCTCCTGCCCGGCGACAACGACATCCGCGAAATCGCCGAATTTGGTATCGCCTTTCTGATGTTTTCCATTGGTCTGGAATTCAGTATTGCCCGACTGCTCAACATGCGGCAGAAGGTGCTGGGGCTCGGTCCCGCCCAGATCTTGCTCACGGCCGTGGGCAGCATGCTCGTCACCTGGGTTGGTTATGACCAGGGTTGGCGCGCCGGCTTGGCCGTTGGCCTGGCGGTTGCCATGTCCTCGACCGCCATTATGGCCAAGCTACTGACGGAACGATTTGAACTGCACTCGCGCCCGGGGCGTCGCACCATGGCCGTGCTGCTCTTTCAAGATCTGGCCGTGGTGCCCTGCCTCATCATCATCCCGGCGCTGGCCTTGAACCCGGATAATCTGGGCACCGTCCTCATCAACAGCCTGCTGCTCAGCGCCGCTACACTTGCGCTGATGTTCTGGATCGGACGCAAGCTGGTGAATCGTCTCTTCAGCCTGATGGCGCGCTTTCACTCCGCCGAGCTGTTCATGCTCACCGTGCTCTGGCTGGTCATTACGTTGTCGTATGTGACCGAACTCGCCGGTCTATCGGAAGCCATGGGGGCCTTTATCGGCGGTATTCTTGTGTCAGAAACCCTGTACCGGCACGAGGTCGAAGCCGATATTCGCCCCTTCCGGGACATCCTCCTCGGGTTATTTTTTGTATCGATCGGCATGCTGCTCGATCTGCCTTATGTGCTCGGCCACCTCCCGGTCATCCTGCTCGGTCTGTGTCTACTCATCCTCGGCAAAGGCCTCGTGGCGCTGCTTGTTGTCCGCTACAACCGGGCTCCCTGGCACGTGGCTATTAAAACTGCTGCCCAGTTAGCCATGGCCGGTGAATTCGGCATTGTGCTCCTGACACTGGCATTCAGCCAGGGGCTCATCGGTGATGACATTCTGCAATCTACCCTGGCCGTCATGCTGCTCTCCATGTTTACGGCGCCATTCACCATCGGTCTTGCCAATCGCATTGCGGATCGTGTCGATGGCCGTAGCGCCCCTGAAGGGAGTGCCGCACTCCAACATCACATGGCCGATGCACAGATGCACCAATCTCGCCCCGACCAGCATGTGCTGATTTGTGGTTTCGGCCGCACAGGCCATGCCGTTGCCGAATTTCTCTCCGCCGAGAAAATTGCCTGGGTTGCCATTGATGTGAATGCCCGACGCGTTCAGGAAACCGTTCATGAATACGGCCATATCATTTTCGGGCGGGCCGAACGACCCGAAGTACTTACCGCTGCCGGTCTGCATACCGCCCGCCTGATTGTTATCTGCTTTCCCGACCCGGCAGCGGTTGAACGCATGCTGGTTGCCATTCGCCGATCACGACCCGATGTGCGGATTGTGGTGCGCGCACCGGACGACAGCTTCCGCATGCGCCTTACCCAGCTGGGCGCCACGGAAGTGGTGCCGGAAGTTTTTGAGAGCGGCCTCAGCCTCGCCGAAGAAACGCTACGCCAGCTGGGGATCG
>JALRGK010000223.1 GCA_023253415.1 Rhodocyclaceae bacterium | reverse complement strand
TGCACCGCGTCTTCAACTGCGGTATCGGCATGGTGATTGTCGTCGCCCCGGAAAACGCCGATGCCGTGGCTAAGGTCCTGGCCGAACATGGTGAACAGGTGAGCCGTATTGGCGTCATCCGTGCCAGCCAACCGGGCGAAGCACCAACCGTGGTGGTTTAAGCCTTTAGAAATTCCGCAACGCGCCGACCAATCAGGTCGGCGTTGTTGTTTTGGAGGCAGTCAAAGGCTTCGCAGGCAATCGAATTGGTCAGCCAGGTGATCTGGCGCTTGGCCAGCTGGCGTGTGGCGTAGATGCCGCGTTCTTCCAGTTCTTTAGCCGGAAGCGTACCTTCGAGCATCTCCCAGGCTTGGCGATAACCGACGCAGCGCATCGAAGGGAGTTCGGCGTTCAGTTGGTATTTGGCACGAAGTGCTTCAACTTCCTG
Source organism: Rhodocyclaceae bacterium (assembly GCA_023253415.1). Taxonomy (GTDB): domain Bacteria; phylum Pseudomonadota; class Gammaproteobacteria; order Burkholderiales; family Rhodocyclaceae; genus Fluviibacter. The sequence continues at coordinate 2,636 of JALRGK010000223.1, read as the reverse complement.
AACAAAGCCTTGTTGCAACATGAGTTTGAAACGCAAAGCGATGCGCTCATGCAGCCAGGCACGGTCACTCGGTAATAGCGCTAGTGATAAAAATCGGTAGGGTGGCGTCGCTTGTTGCTCTTGCTCGGCACAGAGTGCCGAGGCGGGGCGGCCACTGAGTAAACAGATTTCCAGCGCACGCTGGATGCGTTGGGAATCGTTGGGTGCCAGGCGTGCAGCAGTGATTGGATCGAGCTTTGCCAGTTCTTCGTGAATGGCCGGCCAGCCGTGTTGTTTGGCACGTTCATCAATTTCGGCGCGTAATTCGGCATTGGCTTTGGGCAGATCGGAGAGTCCTTCGAGCAGCGCCTTGATGTAGAGCATGGTGCCGCCGACGAGCAGCGGGATACGGCCGCGTGCAGCACTCTCGGCCATCGCTTTTAATGCGTCTTCACGGAAGCGGGCAGCGGAGTAGATTTCTTCAGGCGTAATGACATCGACGAGGGCGTGCGGATAACGCTGCAAGGTTTCAGCATCGGGTTTGGCGGTACCGATGTTCATATCCTTGAAGACGAGCGCTGAATCGACGCTGATGAGGTCGATGGGGTACTGATCCGCCAGATGCAGCGCTAGATCTGTTTTGCCGCTGGCCGTAGGGCCGAGCAGCAGTATGGCGGACGGTAACTGCTTAACGGCCATGCAGGAAGAGCGCGTCAATGGCTGGCAGATCCACCAGAATCCAGGTGGGACGGCCGTGATTGCACTGGTCGGCGCGTTCGGTAGCTTCCATCTGACGCAGCAGGGCATTCATTTCGGTGAGACTCAGGCTATGGCGGCCACGAATGGCGGCATGGCAGGCGCAGGTGCCGAGCAGGCGTTCCTGGCGTGCTACCAGGTTGGCCTGGGCGGGTGCGTCTTGCAAGGTGTGCAGTAGTTCTTTGAGCAGCGTCTCTGCATCAACACGTCCTAGACCCGCAGGAACCTGACGAACGACCAGCGTGTTAGGGCCGGCTTCGGAGATTTCCATGCCCAGGGCTTCAAATTCGCTGTGATGCTCGTGGTAGGTAGCCATCGCAAAATCGTCCATGCTCACCGCAACGGGAATGAGGAGGGGCTGGCGTGGTGGCTGTGTGAGGCCGCAGGCGGTTTTGAGTTTCTCGTACAACACGCGTTCATGTGCGGCGTGCTGGTCAATGAGGATCATGCCCTGGGGGTTTTGTGCGACGATGTAGCGGTCGTGTAGCTGGCCGATGGCGAAGCCCAGGGGCGGGATGTCGTCATCGACAGCGGTTGCCGCATCGGTTGTCGGCGCTTGCCAGGCCATGGCGGCTTCGACCGCTGTTCGGCCGAGGGTGCTTGCTGCATAAGCGCTGCGTTCTTCGGCGGCATAACCGGGTGCACGATTCAGCCCCAATCCCTGCTGTAGAAAACCAGGTGCCTGTGAGGCTGTGACAACACGGTCGAGATTGATCGGCGGTGCTGCTTCAGTGCTAACTGCCAGCACCTGCTTGAGCGCGTGATAGATAAACTGATGCACGGCGCGGCTATCGCGGAAGCGGACTTCCGTCTTGGCGGGGTGTACGTTGACGTCGACCAGCGTTGGGTTGATCTGCAGGAACAGGCAGCAGCCCGGTTGACGGCTACCATGCAGCTGATCGCGGTAGGCCTCGCGGATGGCGTGTTGAATCACCTTGTCGCGTACGTAACGGCCGTTGACGAAAGTGTGTTGCACTTCGCGTTCCGAGAGGATCGCCGTGGGAATCATGGCCCAGCCGTTGAGCTGGAGCAGGTCGTTACCCTGGTCAACGCGGCGGCAGGCTTTGAGAAAATCATCGCCGAGCACCTGACGGATGCGGCCTTCGCTGCTGTCGGCCGGCCAAGTATGGGATGTTTTACCATCGCGACTGACTGTGAAGCCGATTTCGGGATGCGCCAGCGCCTGGCGGCGAATAGCCTCCATGCAGTGGGCCTGTTCGGTGCTGGCGCTTTTCAGAAACTTACGGCGGGCCGGCGTGTTGAAATACAGATCGCGCATTTCAACGACGGTGCCGGCAGGTAGCGCATCTGGCGTCAGTTCACCATCGGCGCTAATGCGCCAGGCATGGCTGCTGTTGCGGGCTGCACTGGTCAACGTGAGGCGCGAGACGCTGGCGATAGCAGCCAGCGCTTCGCCGCGAAAACCCATGGTGGCTACGCGCTCCAGATCCTCCAGCGATTGAATCTTGGACGTGGCGTGGCGGGTGAGAGCCAGACCCAGTTGGCCTTGTTCGATGCCGCAGCCATTGTCGGTAATGCGGATCAGGCGCATACCGCCTTCTTCCAGATCAATGCGGATACGCGTGCTGCCCGCATCGATGGCGTTTTCCAGGAGCTCCTTGAGCACTGAAGCCGGGCGTTCGACAACCTCGCCTGCGGCGATCTGGCTGATCAGATGATCGGGCAGGGCGCGAATGACGGGTTGCTGGGTCGCTGGGCTCATCTACGGGATTATAGAGGGATCGGCTAAAATGTCGGACTTCGTTACTGATTTAAGATTGGCGCCCCTTATGGAATGGCTTGGCTCACTGACTGACCTAGTTCTGCATCTGGACAAACACCTGCTGTTTTTTGTGCAGCAATATGGTGATTGGGTCTATGCCTTGCTGTTTGTCATCATT
>JALRGK010000159.1 GCA_023253415.1 Rhodocyclaceae bacterium | reverse complement strand
CCGGGCTTTCGGCCCAGTGTACGCGGATGCCATTGGCGGTGAGTTTTTCCTCTAACTGTTCGAGTAAACTCGGTAATTTCGACAGGCTGTACTGACGGATCTGCTCACCCAGCGTTCGCAGCGCCTGGAGTTCGGCATCATCCGAAAACTGCGCCAGACGTTTGGTCTGCAGAAAATCCATGGCACCGCGCAGACTCTTCTGTAGATCAGGATTTGTAACGACCGCTTTGGCGCGTTCGCGAAACTCGTTGGCCGGGACAAAATGTAAAGGCTGGTTCATCTCATGCTCCCTCGACCAGGATAACGATCAGCCGCTTCGGGCCATGTGCTCCGTAAGCCAGGGTCTGCTGGATATCGGCAGTTTTGGAGGGGCTCGAGACCAGAATCACGTTCGTCGGCAAACCGTTGGCCCAGGACGTCTGCTGCGTCAGATCAAACAGCCTATTCACGACCCGCCCCGCATCGACGATGACAATGTGTACCGGGGGCACCAGAGATAACTGTCGCGGTGAGGCCGAGCTACTCTGCAGAACAATGGTTCCGGTCTCGGCGATGGCCGCGACCGAATAGGTCAGCCCGGCATCGACCGAATCGAATAAGACCTCCAACTGCCAATCAGGACCCGTGACAGGAAAGCGCTGAACAGCGTGGCACGCTGCCGCGTGCCGTCGGGCAGGATCTTCGTCACAAGGCAGCGATCGTTGTCATAGACGATCGAGCGCGGTACCGCGCCGAAAAACGCGAAGGCATGCACGTGTCCGTCCACCCAGGCCTCCGCCACCGCCGCCGGATAGGCCCGCACATAGCAGGCATCACTGTGCGGCAGATCGAGCGCGAAGAAGTAGGCCTTCTGCTCCACCCCGCCGATCTCCACCAGCGCTTCCCCGAAATCGGCCTGCGCATCTCCCGCAGGGTGCGCCAGCGGCACGAACATCTCCCGGCTGCGCTGTTCGCGCTCCCGGATGTAATCCTTGATGATCGTATAGCCGCCGGTGAAACCATGCTCGGTGCGCAAACGGTCGAATACCCGCTTCGCCGTATGGCGTTGCTTGCGCGGGACACTGCGGTCACCCTCAAGCCATCCATCAATGATCGCCACAAACCCGTCCAGCTTCGGGCGCTGCGGTACGGACTGGCGCCGGTAACCCGGCGGCGATGAAAACGACAGCATCTTGCGTACCGTATCGCGCGACACATTGAAACGCTTCGCCGCCGCCCGTTGGCTCATGCCATCCGCGCAAGCCAGACGGACCTGAAGATAAAGTTCCACGCTGTAGATCCCCACACCTCCCTGACTCGGCAGAAAGGCTTCAAGGTGGACGACTTTTACGCCGCCCGCAGCGGGACTATCCCGCCGCTAGCGTGGCCGAATATTGCTCCGCCGTTCTCACGTCGATCCATTCGCGATGTAGATTTTCGCTGTCCTGGATCAATTGAAGTGCCTGAGTCAGCGACCGATCCTGAGTCGTGGGCTCCAGTTGGAGAAGGTGGCTGAGGCGGAACAATAACGAGCGATGGGACTTGACGTGCTTCCAAATCAGCGGCAGGTAGTTATTACCGCCGGTAGC
>JALRGK010000192.1 GCA_023253415.1 Rhodocyclaceae bacterium | reverse complement strand
TCGCCATGTTCGGAAAGATTCTGATCGCCAACCGGGGGGAAATTGCCCTCCGCATCCAGCGTGCCTGTCGCCTGCTGGGTGTTAAAACTGTGGTGGTGCATTCCGAAGCAGATCGCGACGCCAAATACGTCAAACTGGCCGACGAATCGGTCTGTATTGGCCCTGCTGCGTCCAAAGACAGCTATCTGAATGTGCCAGCCATTATTTCTGCGGCTGAAGTCACGGATGCTGAAGCCATCCACCCGGGCTACGGCTTCCTGTCGGAAAATGCCGACTTCTCGGAGCGCGTGGAACAGTGTGGTTTTGTGTTCATCGGTCCGAAGGCGGACACTATCCGCCTGATGGGTGACAAGGTTTCTGCCAAAGACGCCATGAAAGCGGCGGGCGTTCCCTGCGTACCCGGCTCGGAGGGCGCTCTACCAGTTGAAGACCACAAGGAAATCGTCCGCATTGCCCGTCAGATCGGCTACCCGGTCATTATCAAGGCAGCGGGCGGCGGCGGCGGCCGTGGCATGCGCGTTGTGCACACTGAAGCCGCACTGATCAATGCCGTACAGATGACCCGCCAGGAAGCGCAAACCGCTTTCGGCAACCCGACGGTATACATGGAAAAATTCCTGGAAAACCCACGTCACGTGGAGATCCAGGTACTGGCCGACACCCATGGCAATGCCGTCTATCTGGGCGAGCGCGACTGCTCGATGCAACGCCGCCACCAGAAGGTCATCGAAGAAGCACCAGCACCAGGCATTCCGGAAAAGCTGATTGCCAAGATTGGTGAACGCTGCGCCGAAGCCTGTCGCAAGATCGGTTATCGCGGTGCCGGTACATTTGAATTTCTCTATGAAAACGGCGAGTTCTACTTCATTGAAATGAACACGCGCGTGCAGGTCGAACACCCGGTCACTGAAATGATCACCGGCATCGACATCGTGCAGGAACAGATCCGTATTGCTGCTGGTGAGAAGCTCCGCTTCCGCCAGAGAGATATCGAGTTCCGTGGTCACGCTATCGAGTGCCGTATCAATGCGGAAGACCCATACACCTTCGTCCCGTCACCGGGCACCATCAACGCTTGGCACACGCCCGGCGGCCCAGGCATCCGCGTCGACTCGCACGTGTATGCGGGCTACAAAGTGCCACCGCATTACGATTCGATGATCGGCAAGCTGATTGCCTACGGCGAAACCCGTGAACAAGCGATTCGCAAGATGCGCATTGCGCTGTCGGAGATGTTGGTTGAAGGCATTAAAACCAACATCCCGTTGCACCATGAGCTGATGCGCGACAAGGGCTTCGTTGATGGCGGTGCCAGCATCCACTACCTGGAGCACATGCTGGCCGAGAAAAAAGAAGTCGAGCGTAAGTAAGTGCCTGGGCAATCTGCGTGGGTGAGCGCGCGCATCATCGCGGATGCCCAACAAGCCGAGGCGCTCGGCGATGCCTTGATGGAAGCCGGTGCACTGTCGGTAACCGTCGAGGATGCCGATGCCGGTACGCCGGCCGAAACACCGCAGTACGGCGAGCCGGGCATGGAAACGCATACCGTGTGGAACCGTTCTGTGCTGTCGGCGCTTTTTGCTGCTGATCAGGAGGTCCGAGACATCGTTGCCGCTTGTGCCGCTGAACTTGGCGTCGAGGCGGCACTGACGATTGAGGAAGTGCCGGAAACCGATTGGGTACGCGCCACACAAGCGCAGTTTGATCCAATTCCCATTGCGGGTCCACTCTGGATCGTGCCGACCTGGCACACACCGCCCGAACCCGATGCGATTAACTTGGTGCTCGACCCCGGCCTGGCATTCGGCACCGGCAGCCACCCGACGACACGCATGTGCCTGCAATGGCTTGTCCGTGAACGACCGACGGGGGCCGTCCTCGACTATGGTTGTGGCTCCGGTATTCTGGCCATCGCTGCGGCCAAGCTGGGCGCTGGTCAAGTCGTTGGCGTGGATATCGACCCGCAAGCCGTGCGCTCGGCGCATGATAATGCCGATGCCAATGGCGTCACGGCCGCATTCTTTGATGCAAGCGATACGCTGCCATCGCCTTACGACAAGCAAAAGTACGACGTGGTGCTCGCCAACATTCTGGCCAACCCACTTCGCATTCTTGCCCCTGCGCTGACTGCCCGCCTGAAGCCCGGTGCGTCACTAGTCCTTGCTGGCCTGCTGGCAGAGCAAGCAGAAGAACTGATCGGCATCTACAGCCCCTGGCTTACCCTGCGCGTTGCCGACACCCAGGAGGGCTGGAGCCTGCTTATAGGCAACGCCCCCAAATAAACTTCCCGAATCCTTCTCACTGAACGATGATCGCTATGAGCAAGAAAACCCTGATCTGCGGCTCTCTCGCATTTGACAACATCATGGTCTTTAATGGCCGCTTTCGCGAGCAAATTCTACCGGAGCAGATTCACATTCTGAACGTGGCCTTTCTGGTGCCTGAGATGCGTCGTGAATTTGGCGGCTGCGCCGGCAACATCGCTTACGCACTGCACAGCCTGGGTGGCCAAGCCGAAATCATGGCGACCGTAGGCGAAGATGGCATCCCGTATCTGGATCGTCTTGATGCACAAGGTATTTCACGCAAGCATGTGCGCAAAGTGCCGGGCAGCTTTACCGCACAAGCCTTTATTACGACGGATCTGGATGACAACCAGATCACCGCCTTCCACCCCGGCGCCATGGGCCACGCGCATCTCAATGAAGTCGGCCATGCCGAGAACGTGGGGCTAGGTATCGTCGCCCCAGACGGTCGGGACGCCATGCTTGAGCACGCCCGCCAATTTGCCGAGGCGAATATTCCGTTCATCTTCGATCCTGGCCAGGGGCTGCCCATGTTCGACGGTAACGACCTGAAACAGTTCCTGTCGCTCGCCACCTATGCGTGCGTGAACGACTACGAGGCTCAGATGCTGTGTGATCGTACAGGTCAAACGCTGGAGCAGCTTGCCGAAAATGTGGCGGCACTCATTGTGACCCGCGGCGGCGAAGGCGCCTGGATCTTTTCCGGTGGCAAACGCATCGACATCGAAACTGTGGCACCCGAGGCCATCATCGACCCAACGGGTTGTGGCGATGCGTTCCGCGGCGGCCTGCTCTTTGGCCTGGCCAACGGCTTCGATTGGCAAAAAGCCGGCCGTCTCGCATCGTTGATGGGCTCGATCAAGATCGCCCATGCGGGTCCGCAGAATTACCAAGTCAACTTTGCGCAAGTCTCAACGCGCTTCGAAGCCGCGTTCGGCGAGCCGCTCTAAACGACAGCCGATATGACGCCTGCGCCGACCTCAAGGCTCTTGCGCTTCAAGCGCGGGTCGCGAGTCATCGTGCATTTGCTGGGGGGACTGGTCTGGGTCTTAATCGCCTTCCCATTTTTTTCGATGAAGCGTCGGCGCTCGGTTCGTACCCGCTGGTCGAAGGAACTACTCCGCTATTTTGGGTTCTCGCTCAAGATCGAAGGATGCTTGCCGACTGAGGTTGGCCTCATCGCGGCCAACCACGTCAGCTGGATCGATATCTTTGCGGTGAATGC
>JALRGK010000053.1 GCA_023253415.1 Rhodocyclaceae bacterium | reverse complement strand
TGTACTGCCATGGATAGACGACGAGTTGGTGATATTTGCCAGCCCACAGCATCCGCTAGCCGCGACTGCATTCGCGCAGGTGGCGATGAGACCGCCGGAAGACTGTCCCGCAGCCGAGGCATTGAGCATTGCGGCGAGATTCTGGGTATCGACCGCCACCGAGTTCAGACGGCGCAAGCCCAGACCACGCACAGTGGCGCGGTGGTCCTGCTTGGTGCCGATAACGCTCTTGACGAGCGTAACCTTGAGTTTCTTGTTCGACATGACTTACCCCAGAATTTCTTCGATGGTCTTGCCACGCTTGGCGGCAACTTCTGCCGGCGTGTTCATGGCCTTGAGACCGTTCAGGGTTGCGCGAATGACGTTGTACGGGTTGGTCGAGCCAAGGCACTTGGCAACGACGTTGGTAATACCGACAACTTCAAACACGTTACGGACAGCGCCACCGGCGATGATCCCGGTACCTTCCGGTGCCGGTTGAATGATCACCTTGGCTGCGCCGTGACGGCCAATCAGCGTATGCTGAACGGTACCGTTCTTCAGCGAAACCTTGAACAGGCGACGACGGGCTTCTTCCATGGCCTTCTGAACTGCCAGCGGCACTTCACGAGCCTTGCCCTTACCCATACCCACACCACCATCACCGTCACCGACCACGGTCAGTGCGGCGAAGCTCATGATGCGGCCACCCTTCACGGTCTTGCTAACGCGATTGATGGCTACCATCTTCTCGCGCAGGCCAGAATCTTCGCGATCTTCAGCCTGCTGCGGTTTGCGACTTTGTGCTTTCGCCATAGTTATCCTCGATTCCTAACGGCTTAGAACTTGAGACCGTTTTCACGGGCGGCTTCAGCCAGGGCCTTAACACGGCCGTGGTAGCGGAAACCCGAGCGGTCAAAAGCAACCTGTTCGACACCGGCCTTGAGCGCACGCTCAGCGACCAGCTTGCCAACCGTTTGAGCGGCAGCGACGTTACCGCCGTTGGTGACATCCTTGCGGACATCGGTCTCAACGGTGGAAGCAGCAGCCAGCACCTTGCCACCGCAGGCCGAGATGACCTGGGCGTAGATGTGCTGATTGGTGCGGAACACGCTCAGGCGAACGGCCTTCAGTTCGGCGATGCGGGCGCGTGCCTGACGGGCACGGCGCAGACGCGACTGTTTCTTATCTTTCATGAGGCACCCTTACTTCTTCTTGGTTTCCTTGAGGATGACAACCTCATCGGCGTAACGCACACCCTTGCCCTTGTAAGGCTCTGGCTTGCGGTAGGCACGAATTTCGGCAGCAACCTGACCTACTTGTTGCTTGTCGATCCCCTTGATCAGGATTTCGGTTTGCGACGGGGTTTCCACCTTGATACCCGCAGGCATCTTGTGGGCAACCGGGTGCGAAAAACCGAGCGAGAGATTCAGGGTGTCGCCCTGAGCCTGGGCGCGGTATCCCACGCCGACCAGGGTCAGCTTCTTTTCGAAACCCTTGGATACGCCGTTCACCAGGTTGGCCAGCAGTGCACGGGTCGTACCCGACATTGCGGCTGCATTTTCAGCACCGGCGACAGCTTTAACCTTCAGCTCTGAACCTTCCAGCACGACGTCAACAGCGGCGTTGCGCGGCATGGTCATGGTGCCCAGCGGGCCCTTGACACTGATCTGCGCACCCGCCAGATTGACTTCAACGCCTTGCGGCAGGGCGATTGGATTCTTAGCTACACGAGACATGTCGAACCCTCCCTTACGCCACGTAGCAGAGCACTTCGCCGCCGACATTGGCTGCACGGGCGCTGCGATCAGTCATCACACCTTGCGGCGTCGAGACGATTGCAATACCCAGGCCGTTCATGACGCGGGGAATGTCAGCAGACGGTTTGTAGACACGCAGACCGGGGCGCGAGACGCGTTCAACGCGCTCAATGACCGGGCGGCCAGCGTAGTACTTCAGACCAATTTCCAGTTCCGGCTTGGCTGCTTCACCACGCACGGCAAAATCCTCAACGTAACCTTCATCCTTGAGCACTTTTGCAATAGCCACTTTCAGCTTGGAGGAGGGCATACGCACCACCAGCTTTTGTGCCATTTGCGCATTGCGGATGCGGGTCAGCATATCGGCGATCGGATCACTCATTGCCATATCAAATCCTCCTGCTTACCAGCTGGCCTTGATCACGCCCGGGATTTCTCCCTTGAAGGCGAGCTCACGGATCTTGTGACGGCACAGACCGAACTTGCGGAAAGTGCCACGGGGACGTCCCGTCAACTGACAACGGTTGCGGGTACGGGTGGGGTTAGCGTTACGCGGCAGCTGCTGCAGCTTGAGGCGCGCTTCGTAGCGGGCTTCTTCGCTTTGCGACTGGTCGCTGATGATTGCCTGGAGGGCTTCACGCTTTTTGGCGAATTTCGCGACGAGTGCGCGACGCTTCGCTTCACGATTGATCAGGGCTGTTTTGGCCATAATCGCCTCAATTCTTGAAAGGGAACTTGAATGCAGTCAGCAGAGCCTTGGCTTCGCTGTCATTCTTCGCGGTGGTCGTGATGCTGATATTCATCCCGCGCAGAGCATCGATCTTGTCGTACTCGATTTCCGGGAAAATGATCTGCTCTTTGACACCCATGTTGTAGTTACCGCGGCCGTCAAAACCCTTACCCTGGATACCACGGAAGTCGCGAACACGCGGCAGCGCAACGGTAACCAGACGATCAAGGAATTCGAACATGCGCGGACCACGCAGAGTAACCATGCAACCCAGCGGATAGTTATCACGGATCTTGAAGCCGGCGATCGACTTACGAGCCTTGGTAACCACCGGCTTCTGGCCAGCAATCTTGGTCAGGTCCGAAACGGCGTGTTCCAGAACCTTTTTGTCGGCAACCGCTTCACCTACACCCATGTTCAGGGTGATCTTGGTGATGCGCGGCACTTCCATCGGCGACTTGTAGCCGAATTCCTTCATCAGTGCCGGGGCAACCGTGCTTTTGTAGAAATCTTGCAAACGTGACATGCGGGTCCCCTTATGCGTCTACCTGTTCGCCGTTCGACTTGAACACGCGAACCTTGCGACCATCGTCGAGCACCTTGAAGCCGACACGGTCACCCTTGCCTGCCTTGGCGTTCCACAGAGCCACATTAGAGACTTGAATCGGCATATCCTTGTCAACCAGACCGCCAGCCGTACCCATCATCGGGTTCGGGCGAACAGCCTTCTTGACGCGGTTGATACCTTCCACGACAACGCGATCAGCGTCAACGCGCAGCACAACGGTGCCACGGCGACCCTTGTCCTTACCGGTGGTGACGACGACTTCGTCGCCTTTACGAATCTTATCCATCTGGCGCCTCCTTAGAGCACTTCAGGAGCGAGCGAAACGATCTTCATGAAGCGCTCCGAGCGCAGCTCCCGGGTTACCGGTCCGAAGATACGGGTACCGATCGGTTCCAGCTTGTTGTTGAGCAGGACGGCGGCATTGCCATCGAACTTAACCAGCGAACCATCGGCGCGACGAACACCCTTGGCGGTGCGAACGACGACGGCGTTATAGACGTCACCCTTCTTCACGCGGCCACGCGGCGCTGCATCTTTGATCGACACCTTGATGATGTCGCCAATGCCGGCATAACGGCGCTTTGAGCCGCCCAGCACTTTGATACACATGACAGAACGAGCACCGGTGTTATCGGCGACGTCCAGTTTCGACTGCATCTGAATCATCATTAACTCCAACTTGTCCCGCTGCCAACACATTCCAGGCCCTGGCAGGCCATGAAGCCCTGGCTGCCACCCATGGAGCCCTGGCCGTACTGGCCGGCAGCCTGATGAAGATCGCCAACGACATCCGCTGGCTGGCCAGTGGGCCACGTTGCGGGCTGGGCGAGCTGATCCTGCCGGCCAATGAACCAGGATCCAGCATCATGCCCGGAAAGGTGAATCCCACCCAGTGTGAGATGGTCACCATGGTGGCGGTTCAGGTGCTGGGGAACAACACGGCCGTACAGATGGCATCCAGCCAGGGAAACTTCGAACTCAACGTCTTCAAACCTCTGATCGCCCTGAATTGTCTGCGCAGCCTGGAGTTGCTCAGCGGGGCCTGCTCAGGCCTGCAGGAGCACTGCATCGAAGGTCTGCAGCCTGATGGGGCCCGCATTGGCCGCCACGTGGAGGAGAGCCTGATGCTCGTCACGGCGCTCACCCCCGTGCTGGGCTACGACCAGGCCTGTGCCATCGCCAGCCACGCCCATGCCCAGGGCCTGAGCCTCAAAGAAAGTGCCGTGCTTCTAGGGGCCATCAGCGCTGAGGATTTCGATCGCTGTGTTCAACCCCAGTCGATGATCTGAGCAGGCGCTGCAGGGCGTCCCGCGTTCCCGGCTGATCAGGAGCGTTCCGCTGGAGGATCACCACACCATCCCGCAGCGCCTGGAGGCCATAGCCCTCG
>JALRGK010000022.1 GCA_023253415.1 Rhodocyclaceae bacterium | reverse complement strand
GTGCGCATAAGTCACCCCCACCTCCGGCTGCGCCGAAGCGACTAGCACTTCACCGGCATCGAGTTTCTTCAGCATCGCCACAATACGCTCGGCGCCGAGTGCCGCCAGGCGGTCATGCAGCAAGGCCGTGGTCTCTGTCGGTTCAATCGACAAGCGCGCCTCATCAACCACGCCGCCAGTATCCAGGCCGGCATCCATCTGCATGATGCAAACGCCGCTTTCTGCGTCACCCGCTTCGATGGCCCGGTGAATGGGTGCTGCGCCACGCCAACGTGGCAAGAGGGACGCGTGAATATTCAGACAACCGTATCGGGGCATATCCAGAACAGCCTGCGGGAGTATTAATCCGTAAGCCACCACCACCAGCACATCCAGCTGGTAGTTACGCATTAGCATCTGCGCCTCTTCATGGCGCAACGAAATAGGCTGCTCAACAGGAATATGATGCTTCATTGCCAGTGCTTTAACTGACGAAGGCGTGAGTTGCATCCCGCGGCCGGACGGACGGTCAGGCTGCGTAAACACGCAGACGACATTAAAACCAGCATCAAGAATGGCCTTCAGAGCGTGCTCTGCGAAAACCGGCGTTCCGGCAAACCCGATGCGCAAAGTCATACGGTCTGCCGCGCCAGCTTGGCCAGCTTATTCTTGATACGCGTCTGTTTGAGTTGCGAAAGATGGTCCACGAATACCTTGCCGTTCAGATGGTCAATCTCGTGTTGAATGCAGATCGCCAGCAAATCACCGGTTTCCAGGATCTGCGCTTGGCCATCCAGATCCTGATAACGCACGCGCACGTCTGATGGACGATCCACCTTATCGTAGATGCCCGGTACCGACAGGCATCCTTCCTCGTAGGTCTGCATGCCGCTGAAGGTCTCAATCACCGGATTAACAAAGACTTGCAGCGCCTTCTGGTTTTCAGACACGTCAATCACGATCACTCGTTGATGCACATTGACCTGGGTTGCTGCCAGACCGATCCCGGGTGCCTCGTACATGGTTTCGGCCATATCCTCGACCAGCTTGCGTAATGCTGCATCAAACACCGTTACCGGCTTTGCCACCGTACGCAGTCGTTCGTCAGGAAATCTCAGAATCGGTAGCAGTGCCATGTGTTTTCTCGGGGTTGGACACATCCGCGTTGCGGATGTGGAAAATGATTTATGCTTGTCACACGCCACCATTTCGGTGAACGCTTTTAGGTCAATATTATAGCGATGGGTTTCAAATTCAACCGGCTGGTAGTGTCGATATGCGCACCGATCACACTATGGTCCTCTGCCAGCTTGGCGCAAACATTGCCGCTGATTATCCCAGAGGCAGAATTCCGCTCGCTACCGCGTATTACCGGGAATACGCTCAATCAACGCATGATGGATGCGTACAGCGTCATCCGAGTTCAATTCAGCGATGCATCGCAAACACTGGCACCTGATACACCGATCACCGTCTTCCGACAGGGGCTTCGTCTACGCACTCCGGACGGCCAGGCACTGGGCGTATTGGCCATCCCGGTGGCACAGGGATCCACGCTCAGTGCAGCCGCCCTGGAACGTGACGTTGCCAACCCCAGCCAAAGAGGTGTTGGCTGGCTTCGCCTCAAGTCGATGCGCCAGGAGGTCATACGCGGTGATAGCGTCATGACTCAAGGCGAACTTGCCACACACCAGCCCGTCAGCTGCCCGCCAACACCTAGTCCCTCGCTTCCATCAACATCCCGTGCCGAAGTCATCGCATTGGCCAGCCAGAGTGACATCATGTCGGGCAGCGGCGATCTGGTTGTTGTGTCCGGTGGCTGCGCTTTAGGGCTCAACAACGGTAGGGAGGTCACCTTCTGGCGACCGGCCAACGTCACATATGGACGCCGCCTGGATCAGCCAGTAGAAGACCCCACGAATGATGGAAATAGCGTCTTCGAAGATAATCCGGACATTGCCAAGGAATCATCCTCCAGCCACCGTGTTGGCCAGGGAACCGTTGTCGCCAGTTACACCAGTGCTGCTATGGTACGTGTTCGGGGCATCTCCCAGGCCGTGCAAACCGGCGACATCGTTCGACCAACCACCTCGCGCAGCAGCCCTTCTTCCCATGAATCCAGCCCAAACAATCAATGATCCGCAAGATTTAACCTCGTGGTTGAATCTGACGCTGCCCCCAGGCATTGGCCCGCGTACCCAGCAACAACTTTTGCGTGCCTTTGGTCAACCTAAAGCAGTGTTTACGGCAGGGCTGAGCGCTGTTGCCGGTGTTGTGGGCATCAAGGCCGCACAATCTTTATTTGACGGCCTACAAAACACCGCGCAACAAACGTTGGTCGCCCAGACACTGGCGTGGTTCCGGGTGGCGGGCCATCACATCGTCACGTTGGCTGATGCCGAGTACCCGCAACGCTTGCTGGAATCTAATGATCCACCATGCCTGCTCTACGTCATCGGCGATCCGCGTTACCTTAATCTGCCGGCTATCGGTGTCGTCGGCAGCCGCAACGCCACACCGCAAGGCATTGAAAACGCCCTGGCGTTTTCGCGAGCTTTGGCAGATGCCGGCTTCACCATCATCAGTGGCTTGGCGCTAGGCATCGATGCCGCAGCGCACGAGGGCGCGCTGCGCAGCGACACGGCGAGCGGTACCCTTGCCATCATCGGCACCGGTATCGACCGGGTATACCCTGCCAGTAACCGAAAACTGGCACATCTCATTACCGGCAAAGGCTGCATCATTTCGGAATTCCCCCTGGGAACAGCGGCAACAGCGAGTAATTTCCCCCGTCGCAACCGGCTCATTGCCGGTTTGTCGCAAGCCTGCCTGGTTGTCGAAGCGGCACCGGCCTCGGGCTCGCTTATCACCGCCCGTTTAGCAGGAGAGCTCGGCCGTGACCTGTTTGCCATCCCGGGTTCGATTCACGCCCCACAATACAAGGGTTGCCACGCACTCATCAAACAAGGCGCCAAATTGGTCGAATGCGCTCAGGATATTCTCGAAGAGTTGAGTCCGCGGCATGCCAACCCGGCAACCTCGCCGAGCACCGCTGACGCACCTCGTCCGGAACACCGGGTATTACTGCAGGCTATCGGCCATGACCCGTGCACGCTGGATCAAATAATTAACCGCAGTGGGTTGACGGCCGACGTCGTTCTTGCGATGCTGACCGAACTCAGTCTGGATGGTTCAGTGACTAACCTGCCGGGTGGCCGCTACCAGCGCCTGATCCGCAGTTAATTGGGCCATTTGTCTGTTGATTGATTCCACGCCATAGGTTGCCTCATGCTCGATATTCTTGTGTACCTGTTCGAACATTTCGAAGAGCTCGGCAGCAACGACCCACAAAACGGTCTAGACGGCTCACCCTTATCCGAAACGTTGATAGAAGCCGGATTCGAACGTGAAGAAATTGATCAGGCCTTTGGCTGGCTAGCGGGCTTGAGCGGTGAACGCTATCGCGCCATCAGTGCCCCATCGGCAGGTTCCACCCGGGTTTTTTCTGACCGGGAATACGAGCATCTCGGCCATGACTGTCTGAACTACCTGTTTGCGCTGGAAAACCAGAATGCGGTGCCGGCGGATCTCAGAGAGCTCATTATTGATCGTGCGATGGCCATAGATGAATTGAGTCTGGAACATTTCAAGATTATCGTGCTGATGGTGCTCTGGAGCCGCAATCAAGCCGTGGATGGCCTACTCGTTGAAACACTGCTCGACGACGCGAATCCGGTCTATAACTAAACAAGCTCCGGGGCACGCTGCTTGCCAATACCGGCACGGCCTCCTATTATGCGGCGGTTACTTAAGAAAGCACCCCCATGGGCAAAAAGCTGATCATCGCCGAGAAACCTTCTGTCGCACTGGATATTTCCAAGGCGCTCGGTGGCTTTACCAAGCATGACGACTACTACGAAAGCGATGATTACGTCCTGTCGTCGGCCGTTGGTCACCTGCTGGCGCTGATCTGCCCGGAAGAATTCGAAGTCAAACGTGGCAAGTGGACTTTCGCCCACCTCCCCGTCATTCCGCCCCACTTTGATCTGCAACCCATCGAGAAATCCGCACCGCGCCTCAAGGTGCTGCAAAAGCTGCTCCGACGCAAGGATGTCGATGGCCTGATCAACGCCTGTGACGCGGGACGTGAAGGCGAACTCATCTTCAATTACATCGCCCAGTATGCCAAGGCTAAAGTGCCGGTGCAGCGCCTCTGGCTGCAATCCATGACCAAAGAAGCCATCCAGGATGGCTTCAAGCACCTGCGCGATGGTGCCGAGATGCAGGGTCTGGGTGATGCCGCCGTCTGCCGTTCGGAATCCGACTGGTTGGTCGGTATCAATGGCACCCGGGCCATGACGGCGTTTAACTCGAAGACCGGTGGTTTCCACCTCACCACCGTTGGCCGCGTGCAAACGCCAACGCTGTCGCTGGTGGTCGAGCGCGAAAAAGAAATCCGCGCCTTTGTGCCCCGTAACTACTGGGAGGT
>JALRGK010000013.1 GCA_023253415.1 Rhodocyclaceae bacterium | reverse complement strand
TGGCTGCGTTTGCTACCAACAATCCGCAACATATTGAAACGCCCACCATGCTGCTGCAATACCAAGGACATGAGCTGCTGATGAATATTGAAAGCAGCGAGGCGGTTTATGGGCAACTACCTGCCAACAAGCAGCTGCTGGCTAATGCATGGGTTGAAATACATCGTGAAGAACTGTTGGCGAACTGGCACATGGGTCGAGACACGGGCGATTACTTCAAGATCGAACCATTACGCTGACACCAATAAAAACGGGAGCCCGAAGGCTCCCGTTTAACTCTAATTTTGACTTTCGTTTAAATTAGAAAGTTGTGCACAACAAGCGGTGGCATAACCCGTGAAACGTACCCACCCAGAGGCTGCGTACATTAATCGGCACCATGGCCGACAGGCGCGTCAGCATCTCGCGCGCTGCTTTATTGGTAAAGGTTACCGCCAGAATCCCCTGCGGCGACACCTGCCCGGTCTGCATCAGCCAGGCAATCCGCGTTGTGAGTACCCGGGTCTTGCCCGAGCCGGCACCCGCCAGAATCAGTCCGTGCTCGGCCGGCAGACATACGGCTTGCCGTTGTGGCTCATTCAAGCCATCTAACATTGGGTGCTGCCGGTTAGCCGCAACACCACCGCCTACGGGACCGCCAAAGGCTTCAGGAATCGGTGAGGCAGCCATAGCGGCGGAAGACGGTTCATTCATACCCGTATTATCCGGCTAAAGGATTCCGTTTTATAACGCCATGAAACAAAAGATTTTTTCCGCCTTGGTCAACAAACCTTGAAAACGAGCGTTATACCCTCCATAATGTTGTGCAGTGCAACAAAACCATCTTTCACAAAAAGGTGGTTTGCATAAACAACGGGGGCCAACAGCCCTCGCCCCTGGAGAAACGACATGAAAAACACGAAGAAACAAGACGTTAAAAAAGCCCCGCCGTACCCTGAAGTACTACCGTGGTTTGCCAGCCGAGCCGGCATCAGCGAAGCCCGTGCCAAGGTTTTGTGGGATCTGACCTGCCAGGAATTGGCCGCCGACAGCACACCTAAAGCGCTGATGGATCGTTTTATCGAGCGCATCGGTGACGAAGCCGGTCTGCCGGTGACACCGGACTACACCGAGCAGCCGAATGGCTTCGGCTGGCTGTACCGTCACTATGGTCGAATGACAGATATGGCGCTGGTCAGCGGTGGTGCCATCGCCCGTTTCTGGCATCAGGCGATGACGCCTGCCAACCTGGCACGTTAAGCCGACCACCACCGGCCCGAGAAAGACTCTCGGGCCGGTATAATCTGGCGTTTTGATGCTCTGATAACGATAAAACGCCATGCAGGAAAAATATCTGCCCGCCGACATTGAGACGGCCGCGCAAAAACACTGGCACGATGCCCGCACCGATCTCGCTGTCGAGAACCCGGACAAACCCAAGTACTACTGCCTTTCCATGTTCCCCTACCCAAGCGGTAAGCTGCACATGGGGCACGTGCGTAACTACACCATTGGCGATGTGCTGGCGCGTTATCACGGCATGCAGGGCTACAACGTGCTGCAACCCATGGGCTGGGACGCCTTCGGCATGCCCGCCGAAAACGCCGCCCTGCAAAACAACGTACCGCCAGCCAAGTGGACCTACGAAAACATCGACGCCATGCGTGCGCAGCTGCAGCGCCTGGGCTTTGCTTTCGACTGGTCGCGTGAACTGGCGACCTGTACCCCCGAGTACTACCGCTGGGAACAGTGGCTCTTCACCCGCCTCTTTGAGAAGGGCCTGATCTACAAAAAACTGGGGACAGTGAACTGGGATCCGGTGGATCACACTGTGCTGGCCAACGAGCAGGTGATTGATGGCCGAGGCTGGCGTTCAGGTGCGCTGATCGAAAAGCGTGAGATCCCCATGTACTACATGGCGATCACGAAATACGCCAATGAATTGCTGTCGGATCTGGATTCGCTTACCGGCTGGCCGGAACAGGTACGCCTGATGCAGAAAAACTGGATCGGTAAGAGCGTGGGTGTGCGTTTCGCATTCCCCTACACGCTCGACGGTCAGGACGAACAACTGTGGGTGTTCACCACACGCGCCGACACGATTATGGGTGTGACCTATGTGGCCGTGGCTCCGGAGCATCCGCTCGCACTCCGCGCTGCCGAACAAAGCCCGGCGGTTGCAGCGTTTATCGCCGAATGCAAACAGGGTGGCGTGGCTGAAGCCGATCTGGCGACCATGGAAAAGTCCGGCGTCGATACCGGCTTCTCCGTGACGCACCCGCTGACCGGTGAGCAGGTACCGGTGTGGGTGGGTAACTATGTGCTGATGGGTTACGGCGACGGCGCCGTGATGGCCGTGCCAGCTCATGATGAACGTGATTTTGCTTTCGCCAAGAAGTACGCCCTGCCGATGAAGCAGGTTATCGCCGTTGAGGGCGAAACCTTTGATCCGGCAGCCTGGCAGGAGTGGTACGGTGATAAACAGCATGGCGTCTGTATCGACTCTGGTGCCTACGACGGCCTGAACCATCAACAAGCTGTCGACCAGATTGCTGGTGATTTATACGCCAAGGGTCTGGGCGAGAAGAAGACCCAGTTCCGCCTGCGCGACTGGGGGATCTCCCGCCAGCGTTACTGGGGCTGCCCGATTCCGGTCGTTCATTGCGAGGCTTGCGGTGTCGTGCCGGAGAAGAAAGAGAACCTTCCCGTCGAATTGCCCAAGGACGTGACATTCGACCGGCCGGTGTCCAGCATCTGGCCCAGGCCCGGCCCCAGCGCCGGGGAGACCGCGATCAGCTCGGCAGCCATGAGCGAACGCCAGGCGAACGCCCAGCCCTGCTCGAGGCCGGCGAGGTAGCCCGGCCACGCGGCGGGCAG
>JALRGK010000177.1 GCA_023253415.1 Rhodocyclaceae bacterium | reverse complement strand
TCATCATGCAGTCGCCAGCCCTTCGGCCGATGCGATCCGCATTTATACCGACCGCGAATACGAACATCTGGGTACTGATTGCCTGAACTACCTGTGGGCATTGGAACAGCAGAATGCCGTACCGGCTGATCTGCGCGAGTTGATCATCGACCGTGCCATGGCGATGGGTGATCTCACGATAGAGCACTTTAAAATCATCGTGCTCATGGTGCTCTGGAGCCGCAATCAAGCCGTTGATTGCCTGCTCGTCGAGACGTTGCTCGACGCCGACAATCCCGTCTACAACTAATTACAACGCGTGACCGTTCCGGCTGGCTGGCTTGCCAATCCCGGCAAGCCCTCCTATGATGCGGCGGTTACACGGTGCCTTTGGGTGCCGGCCATAGATGAATACCGGGCAGCGATAACGAGCAACTGCTCGACTCGCTAGACTCCGGAACGAGACCTCACCCCATGGGAAAAAAGCTGATCATTGCCGAAAAACCTTCCGTCGCTCTGGATATCTCCAAGGCGCTCGGCGGCTTTACCAAGCATGACGATTACTACGAAAGCGACGATTACGTCCTCTCGTCGGCCGTGGGTCACCTCCTGGCGCTGATTTGCCCGGAAGAATTCGAGGTCAAACGCGGCAAATGGACGTTTGCGCATCTGCCGGTGATTCCCCCGCACTTTGATCTGCAACCTATCGAGAAATCGGCGCCACGGCTGAAAGTGCTACAAAAGCTGCTGCGCCGCAAGGATGTCGATGGCCTCATCAACGCCTGTGACGCGGGGCGTGAAGGCGAGCTGATCTTTAATTACATTGCGCAGTACGCCAAGGCCAAAGTGCCGGTCCAGCGCCTATGGCTGCAATCGATGACTAAAGAAGCCATCCAGGATGGCTTCCAGCATCTGCGTGACGGGACCGAAATGCAAGGCCTGGGCGACGCGGCGGTTTGCCGCTCGGAATCCGACTGGCTGGTTGGCATCAATGGCACGCGCGCCATGACGGCATTCAACTCCAAGACGGGTGGCTTCCACCTCACTACCGTGGGCCGCGTCCAGACACCGACCCTGTCGCTGGTGGTTGAGCGCGAGAAAGAAATCCGCGCCTTCATCCCGCGCAATTACTGGGAAGTGGAAGCCGACTTTGAAGCCGCCGGCGGCACCTACACCGGCCGCTGGTTTGATGAAGGTTTCAAAAAAGGCGAGGACGAACATGCCCGCGCCGAACGTCTGTGGCAAGAACAAGCCGCAGCATCGATCCGTGGTGAATGCCTGGGCAAGCCCGGCATCGTCACCGATACCGCAAAACCGGAAAATCGGCTATCGCCCCTGCTTTTTGACCTAACTAGCTTGCAACGTGAAGCGAACACGCGCTTTGGGTTTTCCGCAAAAACCACGCTATCGATTGCCCAGGCGCTCTACGAAAAACATAAGGTCCTAACTTATCCACGGACCGATTCACGTGCCCTGCCGGAAGATTATCTGCCCACCGTGCACAACGTACTGGCCGGCCTGCCAGACCTCTACGCCCCCTTCGCGAACGAGATCGTTAAAGAAGGTTGGGTCAAACCGAACAAGCGCATCTTCAACAATACGAAGATCTCGGATCACTTTGCCATCATTCCGACGGGCACGGTGCCCAAGAGCCTTTCAGAGGTCGAAGCCAAGTTATACGATTTTGTCGTGCGCCGCTTCCTTTCCGTCTTCTACCCGGCCGCCGAATATCTGGTCACCACGCGCATCACCCGCGTCGGCAAACACCCGTTCAAGACTGAAGGCAAAGTCCTGGTCAAAAAGGGCTGGCTTACTGTGTACGGCAAAGAAGAAAGCGACGAAGAAACCAATCTGCCCGCCGTCACTGATGGCGAGACCGTCAAGACGGAAGATGTTCGTATCAAGGCCTCGGCCACGCGCCCACCCGCACGCTACTCCGAAGCCACGCTGCTCTCCGCCATGGAGAGCGCCGGCAAGCGCATAGACGATGACGAACTGCGCGCCGCCATGGCCGGCCGTGGCCTGGGAACTCCTGCCACCCGCGCCCAAATCATTGAAGGCCTGCTCACCGAGCAATACCTCCTGCGCGAAGGCCGCGAACTCATTCCGATGGCCAAGGCCTTTAACCTGATGACCCTGCTCAATGGCCTGGGTGTGACTGCGCTGACATCCCCGGAACTCACGGGTGAATGGGAATCCAAACTTGGCAGCATGGAGCGCGGCGAACTCTCACGCAAACAGTTCATGGCCGAGATCGCCCAGATGACCGAAGACATGGTCGCCAAGGCTAAGAACTTCGAGCACGACACCATCCCCGGTGATTTCGGCACGCTGACCACGCCTTGTCCCAAATGCGGCGGCGTGATGAAAGAAACGTACAAAAAGTTCCAGTGTGGCAGCTGCGACTACGGCCTCTGGAAAACTGTGGCAGGCCGCCAGTTTGAAGCAGCCGAAATAGAAACGCTGATCAGAGAACGCCAGGTCGGCCCGCTTAACGGTTTCCGCAACAAAATGGGTCGCCCCTTTGCCGCGCTCATCAAACTGAATGATGAGTCACAACCCGCCTTTGATTTTGGCCAGTCGGATGATGCCTCTTCGGAACCCGTGGATTTCTCAGGTGTTACCAGTGTGGGCAAATGCCCCAAGTGCGCCGCCAACGTTTATCCGTATGTGACTTCTTACGTCTGCGAAAAATCCGTCGGCCCGGACAAGAGCTGTACCTTCCGCTCCGGCCAGATCATTCTGCAGCAACCCATTGATGCGGAGCAGATGAGCAAGCTGCTCACCAGTGGCAAAACGGATCTGCTCAAAGAATTTGTCTCGGCACGCACCCGGCGCAAGTTCTCGGCCTTCCTGGCGCTTGGCAAAGACGGCAAGGTCGGCTTTGAATTTGAGCCTCGCCCCGAGAAGAAGTCAACTGCGAAGGCACCGGCTAAAGCCAAAGCCACACCAGAGGCCACCGAAACCGAGAAGAAGCCGGCCGCGAAAAAGGCCACAGCCAAGAAGCCCGCAGCAAAAAAATCAGCGGCGAAGAAGGCCGCCAAAACCAATGAATAATGGCCGGCCTACAGAACAACACCCCGGTACCTGAAGAGCTACGGCTTCGCTCCGGTGGCCAAACCCTGGTGCTGACTTACCCGGATTTAGGGGAGGTCTCTTTAAGCGCCGAGTTCCTCCGTGTCTATTCGCCATCTGCCGAGGTGCGAGGTCACGGGGTTGGCAACGAGATATTGCAGATCGGTAAAGCGACTGTGCGTATTACCGGAATCGAGCCCGTGGGCAACTATGCCGTTAAACTGCTATTTTCCGACGGACATGACAGCGGTCTATACTCTTGGGACATACTTCACGAATTTTCTCGCAACCGGCCGCAACTCTGGCAGCGCTATCTAGAGCGGCTTGAACAGGCCGGGTGTTCGCGTCATTCTGAATAACGCACTAAAGGTTTTTCCTGTGAGCACTTCGAACAACAACCCATCCTCGAATACGACGCACTTCGGCTACGAGACCGTCGACGAACGCGAAAAGGCTGGCCGTGTCCGCCAGGTATTCGACTCTGTCGCAACCAAGTACGACATCATGAATGATCTGATGTCTGGTGGCCTGCACCGCCTCTGGAAAATTTTTACCATCAGTCGCAGTGGCGTTCGGCCGGGCATGAAGGTACTCGATATCGCAGGCGGCACCGGTGACCTGGCCAAGGCCTTCAGCAAGAAGGTCGGCCCGAGCGGTGAAGTCTGGCTGACAGACATTAACAATGCCATGCTGACCTGCGGGCGTGATCGCCTGCTCAACGCCGGTACCGTGATCAAAACTGCTCAATGCGATGCCGAAAAGCTTCCATTCCCTAACGGCTACTTCGATATCGTTACTGTGGCTTTCGGCCTGCGTAACATGACGCACAAAGATGGCGCCTTGGCCGAGATGCGCCGTGTTCTCAAGCCAGGTGGCAAACTCCTGGTTTTGGAATTCTCCAAAGTGACGCCGCTATTGGCACCGATCTACGACTTCTATTCTTTCAAGATTATCCCGCAAGTTGGCGAGATCGTCGCCCAAGATGCTGACAGCTACCGTTATCTTGCAGAATCGATCCGCATGCACCCGGATCAGGAAACCCTGAAAAAAATGATGGAATCCGTTGGTTTTGACCGTGTCAGTTATCACAACCTAACCGGTGGCGTTGTCGCACTGCACGTTGGTGAAAAGTTCTAAACGCCATGCTTCACAGCCTTTCCCTGCCCGTCATCAATCGCGCACTCAGCGACGATCCCTGGGCGGCACAACGTCTTGCTGCTTTTGCCGGTGCATCCTTACGTGTCACCCTCGCGGAGCGCCCCTTACTCCGCTACACCATTGAGCCAGATGGCTTGCTGGCCGCGCACCAGGTTTTCGGAGATGATGAACCATCGCTTTCGATTGACCTACCACCCAATGCCGCCGCGCTATTGATTAGCCACGGACGACATGGCGTTATCAAGGCCGCAAAGATCCGCGGCAACGTTGAACTGGCCAATGCCCTCAACGAGGTCATGGAACAGATACGGCCAGACCCCGAGGCTTTTTTGGCATCGAAAATTGGTGACATTGCCGCACACAGAACTATGGGTTTTTTGAGCAGCGCAAAACAGGGCATTGAAGAAATCGCTTCGCGTCTCAAAGATCAATTCACCGAGCACGTCGCTGAAGGGCATTCTGTAATTGTGCCCAACCCAGAAATCCGAGCGTTTATCTCTGACGTAGACACTTTGCGCAACGACGTTGCGCGATTAAAGCAACGGTTCGATCGCCTTCAGCAACCTTAAGCCGTCACACGGGGCAAAATAGCGCTTTTTTACCCTTTTGTGCGAGCGATTTAAATAGGCCACCCTATACCATGACCTCACCCTGTCCGCTTTGTCGCGTCGTAGACGAAGATATTTTGTATGCCACTGATTTATATAGAGTAATTGCCGTCAACGATCCAGCGTGGCCCGGGTTCTGCCGGGTCATCCTCAACAAACATGTCGCCGAGATGAGCGACCTTTCCATCGACGAGCGCTCCGCGCTAATGCAAGCCGTTTATGCCGTTGAGGCTGCATTACGTGGTGCGCTGGTACCCAGCAAGATCAACCTAGCCAGCCTTGGCAATGTGGTACCTCACGTTCACTGGCACATCATTCCCCGCTGGGAGAACGACAGCCACTTTCCCGACCCCATATGGGCGAATGCCAAACGCGACTGGCTGACGAAGCCATCTTTTGATCGGACTGCGATCATCCAGCACCTCACTCAAACATTGACTCAATAACGCATGAATAGCCGTTATCAGGGTTCGTCATTCAGAGCAAAATGCCGATGTTTCACGTGGAACATCGGCATTTTTATTGAAGCACTTAACTATTAGACGTTGTTTTAACACCCGGCAATTGGCATGAAAGGATGGCGTGGCGCACAGCGTCAATGGCTTTCGGTCTAGGAAACGTTGTCCGCCAGGCGAGGCCAACAACGCGCGCCGCAGTACTCCCTGCGGTCGTTTCACTGTTGCTTTTGACCGTGTTTGCAAAAGGCAAAACCCTCACCATCGGCTCACGGCCAACGAGCGGATCTGCAGCAGAACTTGGCATCACCGCCACGCCGGCACCACTGGCTACCATATGACGTATGGTTTCAAGCGAACTTCCTTCGAGCGAACCCGCCAGCCCTTCCGCTCGTTGCAATCTTGGACATGCCTCAAGCACCTGATCTCGGAAGCAATTACCACTCCCCAACAAGAGTAGCTGCTCACCATCAAGCTCTGCCGGGTTGATCTTTTCACGACCAGCCCAAGCATGCGAGGCAGGCACAACGACTCTGAACGGTTCTTCATAGACTTTCTGTGACACGATGCCTGGCACATCCACCGGCAGCGCCAACACCAGAACGTCTAATTCCCCATCTTTAAGCATAGGGATCAGATTAGCCGTGAAATCCTCTCGCAGAAAAAGTGGCATATCGGGTGCCAGCTTGTGCAGCACGGGGATCAATGACGGTAACAGGTAAGGTGCGATGGTATAAATCACACCCACTCTTAATGGTCCTTTGAGAGGGTCTCGACTTTGCGTGGCAATTTCTTCAAGACGCAATGTCTCATCGAGAACGCGCTTGATTTGAGCAACAATTAGTTCTCCCAGAGGCGTCGGTCGTATCTCTGATGCGCCACGCTCAAACAATGGCGCACCAATCTGTTGTTCAACCTTCTTGATGGCGACAGATAAAGTCGGCTGACTCACATGGCAAACATCGGCGGCTTTACCGAAATGCCGCGTTTTATCCAATGCGTTGATGTAGCGCATTTCAGTCAAAGTCATGGAAGCCATCGCCGTCCTTTCAGGAATACCATCAATGTATGATGTTTCACGTGAAACATTTTAGCGGATAACGGCATGTTTAAATCGCATCAATGTTCCACGTGGAGCATTGATGCGTTATTTGGGTGTCCACCCTGCCAAGCGCATCTGTGTCGCATCAAGCCATTGCCAGTTGCCTGGCGCAAGATCGGCCGGCAATGTCAATTCTCCGATTGCCACACGTTCCAGCGATTGAACATGGTTCCCCGCGGCTGCGATCATACGACGCACCTGGTGATACTTGCCTTGAGAAATGATCATTTCCAAGGCGTTTGGGTTAAGCAGCACGCACGCATCGGCAGCAATAGTTTCGGCTTCATCCTTGAGTAAAACGCCGGATAATAGCTTGTCACACAAAGACTGATCCGCTGTCTCTGCCAACTCGGCACGGTAGACTTTGGGTACCGCATGCTTTGGCGATGTGAGCACATGAATACACTGACCGTCATCGGTGAGCAGCAGCAGCCCGGTTGTCTCCACATCCAGCCGTCCGACCGGCTGCACATCCCGCTCACGCAACGGATCCGGCAGCAACGACAGAATACTCGGGTGATGCTTTGGCGCTCGTGAGCATTCGTAGCCAGCGGGCTTGTTAAGGAGCAGGTAGGCATTCTCACAATAGGGCCAAACGCCCTCGTAACCATCAACCTCAAGCTGTAGATTATCGGTTTCAAATGCCTGATCGGGATCCTCACAGACGATACCGTTGACGCTAACCGAACCTGATCGGATTAGGTTTCGACAAAGTTTGCGGGCACCGAAACCCTGGCTATGCAGCACACGCTCCAAGGTATTGTTTTTATTGGGTTTTGATTTTTTGCTCATGTTTTCGGTGTTTGTAACTGTCGTTAAATGGCACCAACTCCGTCTAATAGGCCTCTAAATTTCTTTAAAAGCATCGAATTCCATATTTCATGAAAAACGGCCCGCCGAAGCGGGCCGTTTTCAGAAACTGACGCATTAAAACTCAAGCATCAATGTTGCGTGCCGTGAGTGCGTTGGTTTCAATGAAGGCGCGACGTGGTTCAACCAGCTCACCCATCAGAGTCGAGAAGATCTGATCCGCGCCGATCGCATCTTCGATCTGAACTTTGAGCAAACGACGCACCGTCGGATCCATGGTGGTTTCCCACAGCTGCTCGGGGTTCATTTCACCCAGCCCTTTATAGCGCTGCTTACCAATGCCACGCTCAACTTCATTGAACAACCACTGCATGGCTTCGCTGAAACGGGTCACTGACAGCTGTTTTTCACCACGGTGGATCACAGCGCCACCATTGGTCAGATCAGCAAGTAGTTCGGCCGTTTTACGTAGCTGGGTGTAATCACCCGACGACAGGAAATCCTGATCGATGAGGCCTAGCTTCAAATTGCCATGGTGCCAACGTTCCAGACGAAGTACCCAGCTCTCCCGATTCGCATCATAGGCAGCAACGATCTCCAGAGGCTTCTCATGCGACGCACGCACCTGACCTGACCCCAAGGCCTTGGTTAATGCATTTGCGGCGCTCTGAGCGGCTTTTTCGTCACTCAGGTCAATCGTCAGGTTGTCGTTAACCAACGTATGCAGCACTTCGGGGTGAATTAGATACGACAGACGATCAATAATGGCTTCCGACAGCAGGAAGCTGCGGGCTAGATCAGCAAGCGCTTCACCTTCAATGGCTTTACCCTTCGCCGGCTGCAGCCTGGCGTCATCCAGCGCCATTTGCAGCAGGAACTGATGATATTCGTGATCATCCTTGAGATAACGCTCGGTTTTACCGTGCTTCACCTTATACAAAGGCGGTTGGGCAATGTAGATATGGCCCCGTTCGACCAGCTCCGGCATCTGACGATAGAAGAAGGTGAGCAGCAGTGTACGGATGTGTGCACCATCGACGTCGGCATCGGTCATGATAATGATACGGTGGTAGCGCAGTTTTTCCGGTTTGTATTCGTCTTTGCCGATACCGGTACCAAGAGCCGTAATCAGCGTGGCAATTTCCTGCGAACCGATCAGTTTGTCAAAACGGGCTTTCTCGACATTAAGGATCTTGCCCTTGAGCGGCAGAATGGCCTGAAACTTACGATCTCGACCCTGTTTGGCAGAACCACCGGCGGAGTCACCCTCCACCAGGTACAGTTCGCACTTGCTCGGATCTTTTTCCTGGCAATCCGCAAGTTTACCGGGCAGACCAACGCCATCCATGACGCTCTTACGGCGCGTCATTTCGCGGGCTTTACGAGCGGCATCGCGGGCACGGGCGGCTTCAACAATCTTGCCCGTAATCACTTTGGCATCGGCCGGGCGTTCCAGCAGGAAGTCCGCAAGCTTCTGGGCAACCACTTCTTCCACAGCCGGGCGGGCTTCAGAAGACACCAGTTTCATCTTGGTTTGCGAGGCAAACTTGGGGTCCGGCATCTTCACCGACAGCACGCAGGTCAGACCTTCGCGCATATCATCGCCGGTGATATCGACCTTAGCCTTTTTAGCAATATCGTTTTCTTCGATGTACTTATTGATAACACGCGTCATCGCGGCACGCAGACCAGTCAGGTGAGTACCCCCATCAGACTGCGGAATGTTGTTCGTGAAGCAGAGGACATTCTCGGCGTAAGAGTCATTCCACTGCATAGCGACTTCAACAGAGATCGTGGCTTCTCCGACTTTGCTTTCGCCGGTGGAATAGAACACGTTCGGGTGCAGTACGGTCTTGTTCTTGTTGATGTAGTCAACGAAACCTTTGACACCGCCCGAAAACGCGAAATCTTCTTCCTTGCCAGTACGCTGATCAACAAGGCGAACACGCACACCGTTATTCAGGAACGACAGTTCGCGCAGACGCTTGGCCAGAATTTCATAGTGGAACTCAACTTTGCCGAAAATTTCCGGATCGGCCAGAAAATGTACTTCCGTGCCACGGTTTTCGGTGTCACCAATAATCTGCAGCGGCGAAACTTCTACGCCATTCTGCATTTCAATCACTCGGTTGACGGCCTTACCCTGGTTGAACTCCATGAAATGCTTTTTACCGTCGCGACGAATGGTCAGCTTCAGCCATTGCGACAGCGCATTGACACAGGAAACACCAACACCATGCAGGCCACCAGATACCTTATAGCTGTTCTGGTTGAACTTACCGCCGGCATGCAGGACACACATCACGATTTCAGCCGCTGAACGCTTCGGTTCATGCTTGTCGTCAAACTTGATCCCCGTCGGAATACCGCGACCGTTATCTTTGACCGATATCGAGTTGTCGGCATGGATCGTGACAACGATGTCATCGCAATGGCCAGCTAAGGCTTCATCAATCCCGTTATCAACGACTTCGAACACCATATGGTGCAAGCCACTGCCATCGGATGTATCACCGATGTACATGCCCGGCCGTTTGCGAACCGCTTCCAGGCCTTCCAGCTGCTGGATAGAGGATTCATCGTAATCAGGTGCTTGCGTGGTTTTCTTATCGGACATCGTTTTCAACTTTGGTAATTCAAACAGGGTATTTCAAATACAGATATCGCATCAGATGCGCATCGGCATAACGACATACTTGAAGTTGGTGCTATCAATCGGACCAAAGAGTGCGCTTGAGTTAGAGTCGTTGAAACGCCAGACAACATTTTCATCACTGACGTGGCTCAACACATCCAGCAGATAATTCACATTGAAACCAATATCGAGACGATCACCGTTGTAATCGACCTCAATCTCTTCCTGTGCTTCTTCCTGCTCGGCATTGGCTGCACTGATTTTCAACACGCCATTTTCTAGAATCAGACGCACACCCGAGAACTTCTCGTTCGAGAGAATACGGGCACGTTGTAGCGATTGACTGAAAGCAATACGGTTCAGTGTCAGTTCCTGTGTGAAATTCGGCGGAATGACACGGGTGTAATCCGGGAACTTGCCATCAATCAGTTTGGTTACAAACACCACATCGCCAAATGAGAAACGAGCCTGATTGTGCGCCAATGTGATGTTGAGCGGATCTTCGGAATCTGCCAGCAAACGGGCCAGTTCAAGCACCGATTTACGCGGCAGAATGATTTCCTGTCGCTCCAGACTTTCTGCGATATCCATCTGGGCAAAAGCCAGACGGTGACCGTCCGTTGCTACTGAACGCAATGCGTTACCTTCGACTTGAAGCAACATGCCATTCAGATAGTAACGAACATCCTGAGCCGCCATAGCGTATTGCGTCTGACCCAGCAGGTGCTTGAATGATTTCTGTGTCACCGTGAACGAAACCTGGTTAGCGGGGTTCAGATTCATTTGCGGAAAATCTTCTGCTGGCAGTGTCTGCAAGGAGAAACGACTCTTTCCTGCCTTCACGACCAGACGCTTGTCGTCCATATCCAAACTGACAGTGGATTCTTCCGGCAGGGAGCGGAGGATGTCCTGAAGCTTTCGTGCGCCAACGGTCACAGAACCTTCCGCATCGCCTTCCAAACTAACGCCTGTTGTAATCTGGATTTCGATATCCGTGGCCACCATCGTCAACATAGATCCTTTTTTCTCGATCAGTACATTCGAGAGAATAGGGAGGGTATGACGCTTCTCAACAATACCGGATACGGTTTGCAGAGGTGCCAGCAAGGTTTCTCTAGAGGTCTTTAATAACAGCATATATAGAATTCCTAATACGAATAAGCTCAGGTCAATTCTGTGGATAAGGTAATTTTCTCACGAAAATTCATGGGATTGCTGACTGTACAACCCTAAGGAAAACCCTGGGGATGCCGCGTAGATGAAAAGGGGATGAATTTCAGTCCCTGGATAAAAACCGGAGTTACACACAAAGCATCCACGTACTGTACAGGAGTTATGCATCATCCTTTGAGTACCTGAAGTAGAACATGGATATCATGATTGATCTGCTGATCTTTGGATCGCAGGTCCTCAATCGTCCGAACTGCATGTAGCACTGTCGTGTGATCTCGGCCACCGAATGATTCGCCAATCATCTGGTAACTATGAGGTGTCACCTCTTTACAAAGCCACATGGCAACCTGACGTGGTCGGGCAATCATCCGGCTTCTTTTCTTAGAATAAAGGTCGCCAACCTTCAATTTATAGTAGTCTGCGACCATTTTCTGGATGTTTTCAACGGTAATTTGACGGTTATAGGCTCCAACGATGTCTTTTAGGGCCTCTTTTGCCGTTTCCAGGGTGATTTCACGGCCATGGAACTGTGCATAAGCTAAAACGCGGGTTAAAGCCCCTTCAAGCTCCCGAACATTGGAACGCAAATGTTTAGCAATGAAGAAAGCGACCTCATCGGCGAGAACTTTCCCTTCTGATTCAGCCTTCTTCTTCAGAATGGCAACCCGCATTTCTGTTTCTGGCGGTTCGATCTGAACGGTCAGACCCCAATCTAGGCGGGTAATGAGACGGTCTTCTAAGCCTTCAATGGCCTTCGGATAAGTATCGCAGGTGATCACAATCTGCTTGCGTGCTTCAACAAGCGCATTAAACAGATAGAAAAATTCTTCCTGAGAACGATCTTTGCCCTTCAGAAATTGAACATCATCAAGCAGCAATAGGTCGATAGAACGATAGCTTCGTTTAAAGCTATCAAAAGCCTTTTGCTGATAGGCACGAACAACGTCCGAGTAATAGTCTTCAGCGTGAACATAACGCACGACTTTGGTGGGATCGTGCGATAGCACTGCATTACCAATGGCATGAATCAAGTGGGTTTTACCCAGACCTGCGCCACCATAAATAAACAGTGGGTTGTAGGCGCCACCCGGAGATTCAGCCACATTCATGCAGGCAGCTCGCGCTAGTTCGTTGGCTTTACCAACGACGAGTTCGTCGAAGGTAAAGTGCGGCATCAACCGGGTACCTTGCCCGTTGGTTTTACGGGCAGAGGGAGAAGTTGTGGGGATTTCCGCAACAGAAAGCTGGGTGGTTGTTGCTAGTTGGTCAGAAGTCCCGCTACTTGGAATGGTCGGCGATGTAGGTTGGGGTGCGGCAGAACGCGTCGGGGCTGCATGGGCAGCAGCTTGCGCGGAGCCGATCGTCAGAATGACTGTAACAGGCTCGCCATAAAACTGGTCGGCAAGTGCCTGAAAAGTATTCAGATAGTTGTCACGCACCCACTTCAGGATAAAGCGGTTAGGTGCAGAAATGGTGAGTTCTGTGGTGACGTTGTCACGATCCGAAGCTAGTTGCAACGGACGAATCCATGTGCTGAATTGCTGGGCGGGCAAGGTTTCCCCCAGTTTTTCAAGGCAGTAGTTCCAGAATGGATTCATGATGACAATAAGTTCGGCGCCCTTTGGCTAAAGCAAGGGGCGTGTATTTAGCAACCTTTTAGGATACCTTAAGCAGGACGCTTTGTCCGGCGTTTACGCTGCTCATTTCAGATGAATGCATGTAACTACATCTAATAAAGCTTGACAGACAAATGGAAATTCCTGTTTAATCACGGGTTTTTCGCAGCGCCGCTGCGATTCTTTGGCAATTTTCTGGATTCTGGGGAGCCCCCGTCATGAAACGTACCTATCAACCTTCCGTTGTTCGCCGTAAGCGCACCCACGGTTTCCTTGTTCGTTCGCGTACCCGTGGTGGTCGTGCTGTTCTGGCGGCTCGCCGCGCCAAGGGTCGTAAGCGCCTGTCTGTCTAAGTGCGCCGCGTCCGGTTATGGACGTTACCGGATTAGACATTTTCCTATTTAATCCGGTTCGGAACCACGGTGAGTTTTACTAAAACTCAATCCCGTTTTCGCTTTAGTAGGGCATCAAGGCTACTTAAGCCGTCACAGTTCCAGGCGGTCTTTGATGCCCGTAAAGCTTGCCGAGGGCAATGGCTGACAGTTCATCGTTATCAGCCGGGCCAACCTCGAGCGTGCTCTAAAAATGAGCAGACCGACACCCTCGAAAGTGTCAATCCAACCAGTCGCTTAGGCCTGATCGTAGCAAAACGGCTGGTGGCAGCGTCTGCACGTCGCAATCTCATACGCCGTGTCGTCCGCGAATATTTCAGGACAACGCCTGCGGATTTTCCGCCCGGAGACTGGATCATTCGGCTGCATGAATCGCCATTTCGCGTGAAAAAAGGGGATATATCACCAACGCGCCTGCAGGTCGTTACAGGACTGCGTCGAGATCTGTCACAGCTGCTTAACCGGGTTGCTAGTCAGATAGTGCGTGAAAAACAGGCATCCGCGCCATCATGAATCAGAACTTCAGACGCATTTTGGATTTGCCCGGTTGGTTGATCCGTCAGTTCCTGTTGGCGATTATCCATGTTTACCGCTACGCGATTAGCCCGTTTCTAGGCCCGCGCTGCCGTTTTCACCCCAGCTGTTCCGCCTACGCTGCTGAATCTCTCACGCGCTATGGTTTACTCAAAGGGTTGTGGTTAACGACAAAAAGAATACTTCGTTGTCACCCATTCCACCCCGGCGGACACGATCCTGTGCCTTGAATCTGGTACCCTTGCAAGCTTTGCAGCGTTCTTGTGAGAGCGCTGCCACTTTTCTGAACTTTTTTATCCGGCTGAACCATGGATTACCGTCGCTTATTTCTTACCCTGATTTTTACGATTTCCGTTTTCATGCTCTGGGAAGGCTGGGGTCAACATAAGGCTGCCCAGAAGGCTGCCAACATGCCATCGGCAACCCAGGCGGCGGATACACCAAGCGGTTCGGTCGATTTACGCGCCAAAGAGGGTAACGCCGTGCCAGCACGAAGCAACGGTAATGGTGCCCAGGCAGCGCCTCAACCCGCAAGCGCAGTGAATGCACCCACCGTCACCGTGAAAACAGACGAATATATTGCGACGATCAGCCTGGCTGGTGCAACGCTCAACGAGCTGGAGCTGACCCAGCACAAAGGTTGGGATCATGCAGGCAATGTCGAACTGTTTGGCAAAACCCATAAGTACGTCGCGCAGTCTGGTTTGATTGGCGA
Source organism: Rhodocyclaceae bacterium (assembly GCA_023253415.1). Taxonomy (GTDB): domain Bacteria; phylum Pseudomonadota; class Gammaproteobacteria; order Burkholderiales; family Rhodocyclaceae; genus Fluviibacter. The sequence continues at coordinate 3,093 of JALRGK010000177.1, read as the reverse complement.
TGGCCTGCCGAATCACAAAACATTGTGGCGCCAGGTCTCGACGGGTAATGAACTGAAAGCTGGCCAGAACACACTGGATGTCGTCTTTGAAGCCGATACCGCCAATGGTGGCAAGGTGACCAAGACATTGACCTTTAAGCGCGGCGATTACGGTATTGATGTCACCTACAAGCTCAAGGGCGTGCCAGCCGATAAAGCGGATGCCTACTTCCAGCTGGTACGTGATGACAAGGCGCCGGCAGGTGACCCGAACATGGTCAGCGTCTTCACGGGCCCGGCCTTTTATACCGATGCCCAGAAATTCAACAAGATCAAATTTGCCGATATCGCGGATGGCAGCGCCAAGTTTGAAAAGAGTGCCGACAACGGTTGGGTCGCCATGATCCAGCATTACTTTGTGACGGCCTTCCTGCCGCCGGCGGGCTCACCGCGTGAGTTTTACACGCGTCAGGTTGAACCGGGTGTCTTTGCTGCCGGCGTCATCGTGCCAATGCCCGCTGCTGTCAATGGTGTCAGCACCCTAACAGTGCCGCTGTACGCCGGCCCGCAGGAACATAGCACCCTGGAAAAAGTGGCTCCCGGTTTTGATCTGGTGGTCGATTATGGTTGGCTGACCGTTCTGGCCGCCCCGATCTTCTGGGTACTGGAATGGCTTGAAGTGCTCACGGGCAACTGGGGTTGGGCGATTGTCATCATGACCATCATCCTCAAGCTCATCTTCTTCCCGCTGTCGGCGGCCAGCTACAAATCGATGGCCCGCATGCGTACGGTCACGCCACGTTTGATGGCACTGAAAGATCGCTACAAGGACGACAAACAGAAGCTGAACCAGGAAATGATGGATCTGTACCGCAAGGAAAAGATCAACCCGCTGGGTGGCTGCCTGCCGATTCTGGTTCAGATTCCCGTGTTCATTGCCCTGTACTGGGTACTGCTCGGCGCTGTGGAAATGCGTAATGCCCCATGGGTAGGCTGGATTCATGATCTGACCCAGCCGGACCCGTTTTACATTCTGCCGGCCATCATGATGGCCACCATGTTGCTGCAGGTGAAGCTGAACCCAACGCCGCCGGATCCCGTTCAAGCCAAGATCATGTGGATCATGCCACTGGGCTTTGGCATCATGTTCTTCTTCTTCCCGGCGGGCCTGGTGCTCTACTGGACTGTGAACAACATCCTGTCGATCGCACAGCAGTGGGCGATTAACCGTAAGATTGACGCTGCTAAACACAGCCACCGTTAAGATGCAGAATCCTCCCATCGCGGCCATCGCCACGGCGCCGGGTCGTGGTGGGGTGGGTATCGTCCGGTTGTCGGGTCCGGACCTCAAGTCCTGGATACAACCAATCACCGGCAAGGTACCTTCAGATCACTTTGCGCCGCCGCGGGTCGCGACCCTTGCCCATTTTCAGGACGCGGATGGCCACGCCATCGACGAAGGCTTGCTGATCTATTTCGCAGGCCCGAACTCATTCACCGGTGAAGATGTCATCGAATTGCAGGGCCATGGCGGCCCCGTGGTCATGCAATTGCTCCTGGCCCGTTGTCTGGATTTAGGCGCTCGTCTCGCAGAACCGGGCGAATTTACGCGCCGGGCCTTTATCAATGGCAAGCTCGATCTGACCCAGGCCGAGGCCGTAGTTGATCTCATTAATGCGTCAACCGCGACCGCGGCGCGCTCGGCAGTTCGTTCGTTACAGGGTGATTTTTCCCGCACGATCGATGCGCTAATTGATCCGCTCATTGAGTTGCGTGCTCTGACTGAAGCCACGCTGGATTTTCCCGAAGAAGAAGTCGATTTCCTGAAAAGCATTCAGGCAGAGACACGCCTACACAATATTCGCGATGCACTCCAACAGGTTCAAGCGACAGCCCGTCAGGGTAAGCTTCTGCAGGATGGTTTGACCGTCGTTTTGATTGGCCAGCCTAATGTCGGTAAATCATCGCTGCTCAATGCATTGGCCGGTGAAGATCTCGCCATCGTCACCCCGGTCGCAGGTACAACGCGCGATGTTGTTCGTGCGCACTTACAGATCGAAGGCGTGCCGCTCCATGTGATTGATACAGCGGGCCTGCACGAAACCACCGATGAAGTAGAGCGCCTCGGTATCGAACGCACCTGGCAAGAAATCGAAAAAGCCGACGTCGCCGTACTGCTCACTGATGCGCAGCATGGCTTAACGGCCGCCGAAGAAGCGATCATTGCACGGTTGCCTGAAGGCATTACGCACGTGACGGTGCAGAACAAAATCGACCTTGGTGGTACAGCCACCGAGGTGGGTGCCATACTTCAGATCTCTGCCAAAACAGGCCTGGGTATCGATGCGTTACGCCACCGTCTTCTGGAAATAGCCGGATGGCAACCTGGTGAGAGCCTCTTCATTGCCCGCGAACGTCACCTTCGTGCATTGAGTGATGCCGCCGACCATCTGGAAACCGCAGCGGCAGCATTGCCCGCGTTGGAAATCTTCGCCGAGGAATTGCGTCTCGCTCATAAAGCACTACAGAGCATTACCGGAGAGTACACGCCAGATGATCTGCTAGGCGCGATTTTCTCGAAGTTTTGCATTGGTAAGTAGTTAGCAAAACAGCGCACCATATCTGCGCTGTTTCTTCTTGTGGTCAGGTAGTTTGGCATCGAATTACTTTAAGGTATTCTGTAAAAACGCTGCCCCGTTCTGGGGTTTAACGAGTTCATGAGATCACATCAAGGAGCCATCATGCGCGCTATTTTTCTAAGCCTCTCTCTGGTCGCAGGCGTTGCGTTGGCCGGACCAGATGATCCTTCAAAATTTGACCCTACGCCGCTTGGTGCGCAGAAGGCGGTGTATCAGTTCAATCTGGAACGCCCGGAGGATCTGAATCAGGCCCTTGGCTACATCAATAACCATCTGAACAGCCTTAAAGAATACGGTGACGTAAAGAACTCGCATTTGGTAGTTGTGGCGCATGGTAACGAGCTACACGCTTTCTCGCGCTTGAACCGCGCGGCTTATCCGGATCTATATGATCGTCTTAAAGCGCTGACGGATCAGGGCGTATCGTTCCGTATCTGTAAAAATGCAGCGGCTTTCCGTGGTTACAAGCCAACCG
>JALRGK010000113.1 GCA_023253415.1 Rhodocyclaceae bacterium | reverse complement strand
TGGTTACGGTTATGCGCCTTCAGCGTTTCGATGATATCAACCACTTTGGCCTGCGTCACCTGCTTGAGGGTAAGTACCTCGATATCCTGTTCTGGCGTCATCACATCCTTGACGGTAATTTCGCCATGTTTCAGACCCTGCTTCTGCACACACTGCATCGGTTTTTCACCGAGGATATCGGTTGCCGTTAGCAAACCGACAACATCACCCTTATTACCAGTAACCAGTAATGAACGGACGCCTCGTGAAATCATCTGGTGGTTGGCATGGCTGAGCAGCACATCGGCACCGACTGTCGCAGCAACGATCTGCTTAAGATCAGTCATGACTTCCATCGCGGGGGAGTCCGGCGTCACGATATCTGCCTGACTCGTCGGCAGATGAAAACCAGCACCCTTCTCCAGCGCCGTTACCTTGAGGATATTTGGACCGCTCATGCTTGAATCTCCTTTGGTGTTTCTGGGGTTGATTCCCTGTTCTTGTTTATGGCCTCACATCGGCTGTCAGGCTGTTTGTGCACTTTACTATTAAACTTACAGAATGACACAGCAATTTTATTGCTGCACTGCAAACCGTTTTGCCCGGAGCCCGAACCGTTATGAAACAGACCAGCCCCATCACATTGCTTATTATTCTTCTGTTTGGTCTTTTGCTCTGGCAGGTGCACCAACGGGACTGGGGCAGCTTTCTGCTGCTGCTCGCAGCCGAGGCAGGACTGATTGCCATCAGAGTGACGAGCACAACCCCATCGAAACGGATCTGAAATGCGCACCTGCCTCATTCGTCTCACGGGTCTGTTCGCAGTCATCGCGCTCGCATTAGCAACCGCTTGTTCCAACCCGCTCCCGTTCAAATCAAAACCAGTCCCAGATACGCCAGCAGCCCCTGCCTTCACATTAACGGATCAAACAGGACAGCCACGGTCTCTGAACGACTTCAGGGGCAAGGTGGTTAGCCTGTTTTTTGGATTTACCCATTGCCCCGACATCTGCCCAACGCATCTGGCACGCCAAGCAGAAGTCATGCGCCAACTTGGCTCCCAAGCCGACCAGCTCGCTGTGCTGTTTGTAACACTGGATCCCGAGCGAGACTCTCCTGAGGCACTTAAACGCTACATGGATGCCTTTGACCCCCGCTTCATTGCGCTCACAGGCTCACCCAAAGAAACCAGCAACGTGGCCAAGCAGTACAAGATTTTCTGGCAGAAAACACCGCTGCCAAATTCGGCACTTGCTTACACCATCGACCATACAACAAATAGCTTTGTCATTGATCAAAATGGCCGGCTACGCCTAATCGTGCCACATGAAATGTCCGCCGCTGACGTGACGCATGACCTCAAACTCTTGATTGAAAGCAAGTGACCATGACGAATTACGCAGTGCCTCCCGCAGCAGAAACCCTGATTCCTGTCATGGGCAGCAACGCATTATTTCCTGTCCGTCGCATTTACTGTGTGGGCCGAAATTACGCCGAACACGCCCGTGAAATGGGCAGCGACCCGAATCGCGAACCACCTTTCTTTTTTTCAAAGCCACGGGATGCTGCAGTCCCGGGCGGAGGCAGCATCCCGTTCCCTCCTGCCACCGATAATCTGCAACATGAAGTCGAACTCGTCGTGGCCATTGGCCTGGGCGGCTTGGATATCCCAGAAACGCAGGCACTGGCACACGTTTATGGCTACGCGACGGGGATTGATTTCACCCGGCGCGATCTCCAGATGATTGCACGGGAAAAATGCCACCCCTGGGAACCCGGGAAAGGGATGGATCATGGCGCCCCGATTTCGGCGATTGTGCCGGCAAGCCATGGTGCACCGTCGGTTGATGCCGCCATATGGCTTAAGGTGAATAACGCACCGCGGCAAGCTGCACGCCTGAATCAAATGACCTGGAATGTGGCCGAGATCATTCATCGGCTATCTCACTTTTTCGAACTGGCACCAGGCGATTTAATTTTCACTGGGACACCCGGTGGGGTATCCACGGTTCGACGGGGCGACATGATCACCTGCGGCATTGATGACTTACCCCAGCTTCACGTCTCTCTCATCTGAATCTTCAAACTCTGCTTCAGGAGTCATGGTGACAGACACATCCAGCGAATGCTCGCCCCCCCCCACAACTACCCCGCGCAACGGTATCACGTCCGCATAGTCACGACCACTGGCCAGGGTCACAAACTCATCCGTCACGGCTTTACCGTTGGTAGGGTCAAGCCCAAGCCAACCATGGCCCGGGCACCAGGCCTCGACCCAGGCATGCGTTGCGTCAGCGCCTACCAAACGGGGCTGACCGGGTGGTGGATGTGTCAGAATGTAGCCACTCATATACCGCGCCGGAATACCGACGCTACGTAAGGCCGCGATCATCAACTGGGCGAAATCCTGGCATACACCTCGTCGATGTCGTAGTACCTCACTAATCGGTGTGCCGACGGTGGTAGCCTCCGGGTCAAAGCTAAAGTCCTGATGAATGGCGCGAGCCATCTCAAGGCATAGCTCATGAATCGGTTGACCCGTCATCAGATGCCCCTGCGCCCAGGCCATAACTTCCGGCAAGCCAGGAATCATCGGTGAGTCCACAAGATAGGGTGCGCAATCCAGTGCAAAGGCTGTTGCATCCTGGTCAGCCGGATCAAAACTTCGGCGCGCAAGACTGACACCCTTCCAGACAGGACTATCATCAGGCCACATCGGGGCACGCACAGACACATCAAGACGGGCTCTTACAGTAAACAAACGATGTGGCTGATTGATGGCAAAATCACGATAGGCATTACCGAAGAAATCGATACCTTCGTATGATTCTGCCAGCGGCTGATTAATGGAAATCGTCGCATCATGTACACGCTGATTTTCAAGATCTCGTGGGAATAGATGGGCACGGTGGCGAGCGCTGCTCACACTATAGGCATAACAATAACTTGTTTCATGTACTACATAGTAACGCCTCCAGGCATGCTGGGATGACAGGGTTTGATCATTGTTCACACGGACACCCCCTGTTCACTCACGCTGAAATAACGTGCGCTCAGCATGTCGTTGAGATGGCTGATCTCCTGCCCAAGTGTGACAAACGCCTCGCGCATGCCAACTGTATCCGGTAGACCCACCAACGACCACTCAGTTAACTGAATACCTGTCTGCTCAAGTCCGACAACAAGGCTTCCCGCATCATCACCCAGTCGCTGCAGTGCCTGCTGCACACCCTCAACCTGAAAACGCAGCGACCTCGGATTCGTCGCATCTAACAGCACAATCCGCCGTACAGCCTGCCAGCTTGCCAAGCCTGTTGTCTGACTGCGGAAGGAGCCGGATGAGTCTGTCATATCAAGCAACCAATCCTGCGACAAATGTGCATACGGGTCGGGCTCGGCACTTTTCCGGTGCACCGCTGCATGATCCAGTTGTTTCATAGCCACATCAAGCGCCACCGACAGCAAAAGCAACCGTTCCAGGCGTCGACCTAAGGACAGAAAACGCCACCCAGCATCCCGGTTCATGGCATCGAGAGAAAACCCCGACAATGCGGCCAATCCTGCGACAGCACGGTCTAACCAGACCAGTGTCGGCCCTAGTGTCACATTCGCCGACAAGGCCTGATCATTGACCAAACGGTTCATCGCCCGCCAGTGATCGTGAGACAACCTGTCGCGCAACGAAAACCCCACCCTACCAAGCTGCGCTAATGTCTGTGCGAGCCCCTGCGCATGCTGTGGATGTGTTGCGCAACTAATGAGGGATTCGACCGGTATGCGGGTGGCGTCGTTATTCCCTTCTGGCAAAGCGACTAACCCGTAACGCCAGACCAGCTCATGTAGCGCCACCACGCCATGGCGACGCGCATGATGCAAGCGCTCGCTTAACGTTAATCGCAAGAGTCGCGCCATGCCTTCTGCACGCTCCGTGTAGCGCCCCATCCAGAAGAGATTTTCGGCAACCCGAGATGGCACCCCCGTATGCTGCCCTGCTACCAGAATCGGATTATCATTACTAGCGAAGGATAACTCTTCGTTCTCACCCGACTGCAGCACCCAGGTATCTTTTGAAGCGCCACCCCGCTGCATGGAGACCACGCGAGCATCTCGATGTGACTCGACCCGCGTCAACCCCCCGGGCATGACCTGATATCCCTGGGCAGAAGCGACGGCATAGGCACGTAAACCAACGGACCGCGCATCCAGCTGCAACATGCCGGGACGACGGTTGAGCACCGGCGCCTGAGACAACCTTACCCATTCCTGCGCCACAAATCGATCGGGGCTACGCGCAATTCGCGCCAGTAGATCTTGCCGCTCATTGACATCTAGATCCTGACCAAAAATTGGTTGAAAATCGCCGATGCCATAGACTGATTTGATAACGAGGTCATCCAGGTGTGTACTGACGTAATCCATGGCGGCTGCTTCACCACACCACCAGGTCGCCACGGAAGGCAACACCAACTCTTCTCCCAACAGGAAGCGGCAAGCTGCAGGCAAGAAACCTTGTAATGCCGGAGATTCAACGACGCCACTGCCCAAGGCATTGGCCATGAGCACCGTGCCACGCCGGGCACAATCGGTCAAACCTGCAATCCCCAGTGCCGAATCACTCCGCAGCTCCAGCGGATCGCAGAATGCATCATCCTGACGACGCACAATGGCATGCACGCGCTGCAACCCGCTGATTGTTTTAAGCCAGACACATCCGTCGCGCACAGTCAGATCTCCGCCCTCAACCAGCGGGAAACCGAGATACCGGGCCAGTAACGAATGCTCGTAATAGGTTTCGTTCAACGGCCCGGGCGTCAGAACGACGATACGGGGCGCCTCGTCCCCACAGGGGGCGTGCATTGCAAGAGACTCGCGCAGTGCCGCAAAGAAACCGCTAAGCGAGGCTACAGGCATCTGGGCTAGTAATTCCGGGAAGGCGCGCGTCATGATCATGCGATTCTCAAGCGCATAACCTGCGCCTGATGGCGCCTGTGTCCGATCCGCAATGACCCACCACTGGCCGTCAGGCGACCGCAGCAAATCGGCTGCGTAGTTATGCAGAAAAATATCGCCGGGTGCCCGTGTGCCGAATGCCGCTGGTAGCCAACCGCCTGCCCCGTATACAACTTCTGGCGGCACAATACCCTCATGCAACAATCGTTGAGGTCCATAGAGATCCGCCAGGATCCTATTCAGCAGGCGCGCGCGTTGTCCCAGACCATAAGCGAGCGGCGCCCAATCCTCCGCCGCCAGAACCAGGGGTAATTCATCTAGCGCCCAAGGTCGATCCCGACCCTGAGGATCGGCATAAATCGTGTAAGTAATCCCTTCATCCCGGATATGCTGTTGTGCGCCTGCTAGCCGCGCTTCGATATCCAGAGGACTGGTGTTCTCCAATAGATCGAGCACAGGGAGCCACTGCGGACGTGCCGACCCATCTGCTAGACACAACTCATCAAAGCGTTCGGCAACAATGGCCCGCCGCGCATATCCCGCCAGGAGTCTTGAACTCCCTGGCGAGACATGCGCCGCAGGTTTTATGGAAGCAATCTGCGACATGACAGCCATACGATTCCGGGTACAGAGCCGAAGCTGCGTTACATCATGTCAAACGCAGATCCAGCGTGAATGGGAAGTCAGGGTTGAGATGACGTGCATCAACTTTTACCTCGCCCGGAGTATGACCGATTCGGAAGAAGCGTGCCAGACGGCGAGCTTCTGCCTCGTAAGCGTTAACTGGGAAGGTGTCATAGTTTCGGCCGCCAGGATGGGCTACATGGTATTGGCAACCGCCTAGCGAGCGATGCATCCAGGTATCGACCAGGTCAAAGGTCAATGGAGCATGCACACCAATTGTCGGATGCAGACAATTGGGCGGCTGCCAAGCACGGTAGCGAACTCCGGCTACAAATTCGCCCTGGATACCTGTCGGATGCAATGGCACCACCTCACCATTGCACGTCACCACATGGCGCCCTTCTACAAAACCATTGACCTTGATCTCAATGCGTTCCAGTGAGGAATCGACATAGCGCACCGTCCCCCCCTGCATGCCCTCTTCGCCCATCACGTGCCAGGGTTCCAATGCCATACGCAGATCCATACGGACATTGTTAACATCCATCTCACCGATATGCGGAAAGCGGAACTCGAAGTGTGGTGCGAACCATTCGGACTTGAAGGCATAGCCAAACTGATTTAGCTCTTCGATTACATCACACAGGTCTGCCCAAATGAAATGCGGCAGCATATACCGATCATGTAAGCCCGTGCCCCAGCGGATTAGGCTGGATGGTTGGTACGGATTTTGCCAGAACCGGGCAATCAACGCGCGCATCAGCAGTTGCTGCGCCAGACTCATCCGGGCATGCGGCGGCATTTCGAATGCCCGCATCTCAAGCAGCCCCAAACGACCTGTAGCACTGTCCGGCGAATAGAGCTTATCGATACAGAACTCGGCGCGGTGCGTATTGCCGGTCACATCAACCAGGAGATTACGCAACACGCGGTCAATCATCCAGGGCGGTACGTTATTAAATAAGCTGTTCTGACGACGTAGCTCTTCGAACGCAACTTCAAGTTCACGCACGGACTCATGGCGCGCTTCATCAACACGAGGTGCTTGACTTGTGGGCCCGATAAACAAACCGGAGAACAGATAAGACAATGCCGGATGGTTATGCCAGTACGCAATCATGCTGGCCAACAGATCGGGGCGACGCAGGAAGGGAGAATCATTTGGTGTTGCACCGCCGAGAACAAAATGGTTGCCGCCACCCGTACCAGTATGCCGGCCATCCACCATGAACTTCTCCGTGGACAATCGCGTCTGATGTGCCGCATCGTAGAGGAAGGTCGTGTGCTGTGTCAGCTCATGCCATGACGTAGCCGGCTGCACATTCACTTCGATCACGCCAGGATCTGGCGTCACCCGCAGCACCGTGAGGCGCATATCGCGTGGTGGCTCATAACCTTCAATAATGACCGGGAGCCCCATCGCTTCTGCAGTAGCCTCGACCGCCGCCAATACTTCGAGGTAATCTTCTAAACACGAGGTTGGCGGCATGAACACATATAACTTACCGTTACGTGGTTCGGCACACATGGCGGTTCGGGTAATCCATGCTGCAGATTCAAGCAAGCGTGGTTTCTTCAGCGCTTCCAACGGATCACTCGTGACCTGATAAGCCCCGCTGCCCACACCGTAGACTTCAGCACCCAAAGACCTTGGCGCCCCCCCAACTCGAATGCGCAATTGCTCATGACTCGGCAATGGTAGCTGCTCGACCGTCGGGTCTGGCTGGTTGATATAAGGGAAGTCACCCTTCGCACACCAGGGCTGCGAATCCAGCGGCAATCGATAACCCAGCGGTGAATCCCCCGGAATCAGGTAGCAACGCTCATCGCGCAAAAACCAGGGGCCGCTCTGCCAGCGGTCGACCCCATAAGACCTAGCAATTGGCAATATATGGCCGATTGTTTTATCCAGACCCTGCATGTATACCTTACGAAGACGGTCACGCTCGAGCTCATCGTCCAGGCGTGAGTCAAACGGATCTACGTTCTCGGGTAGTCGGCGTTCACGCCATAAGTAATACCAGACATCTTCAAACGCTGGGAATACCCATTTAGCTTGCACACCCAGGCGCTCGGCAACACCTCGCAAGAAAACGGCGGCATCTTCTGCGGTCACCCCATAATCCAGCGACTCATCCGCCACTAGATTAGGATTCAACCAGAGTGGCTGCCCATCTTTGCGCCAGAAAATATTGAGCGACCAACGCGGCAACTGCTCACCGGGATACCACTTGCCTTGACCATAATGGCGCAAGCCATAAGGCGCATATTCTGCACGCAGCTTATCGAGGAGCGATGCACTCAAAATCCGTTTGGTCGGCCCCATTGCCTCGGTATTCCATTCGGCCCCATCTCGATCATCAACAGCCACAAAGGTTGGCTCGCCACCCTGGGTTAAACGGACATCAAGCCGGGCTAAATCAGCATCAACCTGACCACCCATTGCGTCGATTTCCAACCAGGATTCCTCGCTGTAGGGTTTCGTCACACGTGGCGCTTCCCAAATACGTGTTACGGCCATACTGTGCTCAAACTCGCACTCGCATTCATCGACACCGCCGCTGACCGGTGCGGCGGAGCCCGGGTCTGGCGAGCAGGCGACAGGGATATGTCCTTCACCTGCCAGCAGCCCCGAGGTCGGATCCAGGCCTATCCACCCGGCGCCGGGTAAATACACCTCACACCAAGCGTGCAGATCCGTGAAATCAATTTCGGGACCCGATGGACCATCCAGAGATTTCACATCCGGTGCCAGCTGGATGAGGTAACCGGAGACAAAGCGTGCCGCCAACCCGACGTGCCGAAGAATCTGCACCAACAGCCAGGCCGAGTCCCGGCACGAGCCTGAACGCTTGGTAAGTGTCTCTTCTGGCGTTTGAACACCGGGCTCCATGCGGATGGTGTAGCTAATATCCTGCTGCAAGCGCTGGTTAAGCCCGACCAGAAAATCGATGGTTCGCACTTTCTCGTGCGGGATCGTTTTTAGATACGCATTAAAATTTGGCGTCGGCGTCAGACAGGCACGATAGGGCTGCAACTCATGAGCCTGTTCCGCCGGATAGGAAAACGGGAACTCTTCAGCTTCGGGCTCGAGAAAGAAATCAAAGGGATTGTGCACCGCCATTTCTGCCACGAAATCAACTTCGATACGAAACTCGGTGGTTTTCTCCGGAAACACCATCCGTGCCAGATAGTTTGCCTGAGGGTCCTGCTGCCAGTTAATAAAATGCTCGCCCGGAATCACTCGCATCGAATAACTCAACACGCGCGTGCGGGCATGGGCACAGGGCCTCAATCGGATAATCTGCGGCCCCAGATTAACGGGCCGATCATAGCGATAATGGGTAACGTGATTTAGTGCAACATGGATGGACACAACGCAGCTCCGGAAATGTCATGGGACATCTCTAACTACGCAAAAGCTGTGCCAAAAGGGTGCGAGGGCGGCGCTGTTAGCCGCCCGTTTTTATTGTTGCCCAGCAAGCGTCTGAATCGAGTGCGTCGGTCGTGTTTCCATGGAATTTCCGACCCGCAAGGATACGAGGCGCGCTTCTTCAGCACTGGTTTCCGCCCAGACAGGATTGGGCAGCGCTGAGAACACTTCCTTGAGTTTTTCACCCCACATCTGGTGCACGCTATTGAAGTACGCATTCCCCGCATCAATATGACTAAAATGCGTAATTTCCAGGCTATCGGTTTTATAGACCAACATGTCTAGCGGCAGCCCGACCGACAAATTCGATCTCAATGTGGAATCCATAGAGATCAACGCACATTTAGCCGCATCACCCAACGAGGTTTCCGGACGAATCACTCGATCCAGAATCGGCTTTCCGTATTTGGACTCGCCGATCTGGAGATACGGCTTTTCTTCAGCGCACTCGATAAAGTTACCTGCCGAATACACTTCAAAAATCCGGCAACGCTCTGTGCCGATCTGCCCCCCGACGATCAGGCTGCAATTAAAGTCGATACCGAATTGTTGGAGTGCCTTTGCATCACGATGGTGCACAAAGCGCACGGCATCTCCAACGTATTGAGCAACCTCATACATCGATTGGGCGGCCAGCAAGCCTTTGTCCGTTTCCATGATTTCGGCCAGGTGCTGACGCACCGCCTGGGTGATCGCCAGGTTACCGGCCGACATCATAACGATGACCCGGTCACCGGGTCGCTCGACCAGGCTCATCTTACGGAAAGTGCTAATCTGGTCGATACCGGCATTCGTACGGGCATCTGACAGAAATACGAGGCCGGCATTTAGCCGGAGAGCGACGCAATAAGTCATATGTGATCGGGAAAAAAATCAGAGAACCAGAAAATCCTGGCGAATTCTAACCCCCAGATCGTCAAGATCAGCAAGTAATTTCGTTAACCAGTCGTGCAACCCATCCTCTGCAATCTCCTCAATGGTCAGATAGCGTAGGGTTGCGGCGAGTTTGCCAGCACGGCGACGTGTTTCGCGGGAATTGCCATTACCGACGTTTGCCAGATTTGCCACAATTTCATTCACGCAGGAGGCAATCGAACGTGGCATGTCTTTGTTGAGAATCAAAAGCTCGGCAACTCGGCTACCACTGATTGTATCTCGGTAAACCTTGCGGTATGCCTCGAAAGCCGACAAGGAGCGAAGTACTGCTTCCCAGTGATAGAACTCACGAACCGCATATTCCGGATCGTGTGGGTCCAGCATACCGGACACGGCATCCTGCTGTTCGATATCCTGAAAACGCAGATCAATCATCCGCGCCGTACTATCAGCCCGTTCAATAAAGGTGCCTAGGCGGATGAAGCGAAACGCCTCATCCTTGTACATGGTGCCAATCGTGATGCCGCGTGAAAGATGCGAGCGCATCTGAACCCACTCGAAAAATTTTCCCGGCTCGTTCAACGGTAAGCCTTGTTCACAAAGCTGGAGAAACTCAAGCCATGTCGTGTTCATGGTTTCCCACATCCCAGTGGTGATCTGCCCACGCACCGCACGCGCATTTTCACGCGCATTGTGCAAGCTACACCAGATGGACGAGGGGTTCTCTTCATCCAGCACCATGAAGCGTATGACGGCGTCTGGATTTACTTCCCCAAATTTTTTCTGATACACCGGCATCAGTTCGGCCAATCCGAGCATACCGGCTAGGCTAGCTTCAGCCTCGCGCTGCTGCCCCGGCAATAGCGATTGCTGCAGACCAATATCGATCAGCCTAGCCGTGTTCTCGGCACGCTCGGTGTAGCGCGCCATCCAGTAAAGACTATCAGCGGTGCGGGAAAGCATGAGACTTCCTTAAAATGAACAGCACAGATCAGACAATTTGATAACACATCAGTCGGCAGCAACCCAGGTATCTTTGGTGCCGCCGCCTTGCGACGAGTTCACGACCAGAGACCCTTCCTTCAGCGCAACCCGGGTCAAACCACCGGGCACCATACGGACACCAGAAGGCGATGTCAGGACAAAAGGTCGCAGATCGATATGGCGTGGCGCAATACCCTTCTCAACCATCGTCGGACAGGTTGATAACGACAATGTGGGCTGGGCGATATAAGCGTCCGGATGCGCGATGAGCTTGGCCCGGAAGTCGGCGATCTCGGCCTTTGAGGCCGATGGTCCGATGAGCATCCCGTAGCCACCCGCACCATGCACCTCTTTGACAACGAGCTCCTCCAGATTGTCGAGCACATATTTGAGTGAATCCGGTTCCGAGCAGATATGCGTCGGTACGTTATGCAGAATCGGCTCCTGCCCCAGATAGAAGCGGATCATATCCGGCACATACGGATAGATCGACTTATCGTCAGCGACACCGGTGCCGATCGCATTTGCCAGCGTTACCCGCCCGGCACGATACGCACGCATCAGCCCAGGCACACCCAGCATCGAATCCTTGTTAAAGACTTCCGGATCGAGGTAATCGTCGTCGATCCGGCGGTAAATTACATCCACACGCTTCTTCCCATGGGTCGTTTGCATGTAAACGGTGTCGTCTTCAACCACGAGGTCTTTGCCCTCGACCAGTTCAACGCCCATTTGCTGCGCCAGGAAGGCATGTTCAAAGTAGGCAGAGTTATATAACCCCGGCGTCAACACAACGACGACCGGATCCTCCAGCGAGTCCGGCGCACCTTGACGCAAGGTTTCAAGCAGCAGATCGGGGTAGTGCGCAACGGGCGCAATGCGGTGTGCGCCAAACAGGTCCGGAAACAGACGCATCATCATCTTCCGGTTTTCCAGCATGTACGAGACACCCGATGGCACACGCAGATTGTCTTCCAGCACATACCACTCGTTTTCACCAACACAGACCAGGTCAATACCGGCAATCATGGCGTAGATGCCCGATGGTACATCCAGCTCCAGCATTTCCTTACGGAACTGGGCATTACCAAGCACACGATTAGCAGGAATAATGCCAGCCCGCAGAATGTCGCCCCGACCGTAAACATCCTTGAGAAACAGATTCAACGCCTGGACGCGTTGCGCCAGCCCTTTCTCTAGGCGCGCCCAATGTGAGGCCGGAATAATCCGCGGGACCAGATCAAAAGGAATGAGACGTTCGGTGCCCACATCGTCGCCATATACCGAGAAAGTAATGCCGACCTGACGAAACAGATGGTCAGCCTCGGCTTTCTTACTCTCGAGAAATCCCGCCTCTCGGGCAGACTTCCAGCGTTCAAAACCGGCGTAGTGTGAACGGACAGTACCGTTTTCCAGCAGCATTTCGTCAAACATGGCGATCCTCGCATCTGCGAACAAATATCACCCCAACCAATACAAGAACCGTGCCAACCCGCTCTTGCAGAGAATAAGAAAAAAATTGTGATGAACGAAGGCTTTTTCGATACGAGATGCGCGCTTATGGTGCGCCACCGCATCCTACCTACGCAGATTGCCCCATCATGGTGCGCAGCTGCGCTCGTATCGGCAGCAGACCGCAATAAGAGTGTTAGGATTAAGAACGTTACCGATCTAAAATTTCTCATGCACTCCCTGCTGCCCTGGATTCTGAACGGCTCCCTGATTGCTGCAGCGGTTTTCATTCATTATGAAACCCTGTACAGCATGGCGCGCCATTTGCCCAACCTAACGAATATCCCACCCAGATATCGAGTGCTGCTGGGTGTGTTTGTCATTCTGGTTGCCCACGCGGTGGAAATCTGGGTGTTTGCTGTGGGCTATTACACTATGGTTCACCTTGGTTTAGGTAACCTCTTCGGAATGACAACACCTGACCTGCTGGGTGACTGCGTCTACCTATCCTGGATCTCATTCACCACGGTGGGTTTTGGAGATGTGGCCGCCAATGGCGACCTACGCTTCCTACCTGGCCTGGAAGCGCTGACTGGCTTTGTCCTGATCACCTGGTCTGCCTCATTTCTGTTCATCGAGATGCAGAAATTCTGGCCCATGGCTAAACACGTCGAGCATCACCCTGAAAACCACGACCACTAGTCTCGACGTTCTATGGCCCTCTCGTCAGAGTGTTAGAATCCACCCTGATTTCTCGCCTGTCTTTCAGTTTATAAAGCGCCGCCCGCATGGACACCCTACTGCTGCTCAAAGCCCTGATTCTCGGCGTTGTCGAGGGTCTGACCGAATTTCTTCCGATTTCCTCTACGGGCCATCTGATTCTAGCGGGTGACCTGCTCGACTTTAATGATGATGCTGGCAAGATCTTTGAGATCGTTATCCAGTTTGGCGCCATCCTGGCCGTCGTCTGGGAGTACCGCGCCCGCCTCTGGGAAACCATTGCCTCCTGCCCCACCAGCCGCAAGGCACAACGTTTCCTGATCAACGTTGCCGTGGCTTTTATGCCGCTGGCGATACTTGGCTTGCTATTTCACAAAACGATTAAAGCCCACCTGTTTAATCCGATTTCCGTGGCCACCGCCTTTATTGTCGGGGCACTGTTCATCTTCTGGGCAGAAAAACGCGCCCATCGCGTCCGCGTGCCGTCTGTCGATGACATGACGATCAAAGACGCCCTAATGCTCGGGTGCATTCAAGCGTTCGCATTGATCCCGGGTACATCCCGTTCTGGCGCCACCATTATCGGTGGCTTGCTCATGGGCTTGTCTCGCAAAGCGGCCACCGAATTCTCATTCTTTCTGGCGATTCCGACGCTGGGCGTCGCAACGATTTACCAGGTTTACAAAGAATGGTCGACAATTCAAAACACAGATCTGAGCATGTGGGCTGTCGGCTTCGTATCCGCATTTATTTCAGCATTCCTCTGTATCCGCTGGTTGTTGCGGTACATCACCACGCATAACTTCATGATCTTCGCCTGGTACCGGATCATTTTTGGCCTGATTGTGCTGGTCACCGCCTATACCGGTATGGTTAGCTGGTCTGCCCACTAAACGGATGCGCCATGAGTGAGTATGTCCTCTTCGAGGAAAGCGGTGCATTTCGTGCCGCCAGCGTTCAGGCCGACCAGAACACCAACCTGCAAGTCGAGCTACCCGGAGGTAAGCGCCAAAAGCTGAAGGCTGTGCAGGTTCTGTTGCGGTTCAAAGACCCGTCCCCGGCCCAATTGTTACCGGCCGCAGAACCGCTGGCGGCAGACATGGATCCTGCCTTTCTGTGGGAATGCGCCACGGACAACGAGTTCGGCTTTAGCGAACTGGCGGCAGACTACTATGGCCACACGCCTTCGGCGATTGAGGCGACGGCCCTACTACTGGCCATACAGGGTGCGCCCCTGTATTTTCATCGTCGCGGCAAGGGCATGTTCCGCCGGGCACCACCCGACATCCTGAAAGCCGCGCTGGCTGGTGCCGAAAAGAAGCGCCTACAGGCGGAAGCAATTGAACGCATGGTCTCCCAACTGGTCGCTGGCAACCTGCCGACCGAGCTTGCCAACCAGGTCGACGCGCTACTTGTACAGCCTGATCGCAACCGACCGGAAGTCAAAGCCTTTGAAGCGGCATGTGAACAAACCAAGGAATCATCGGCAGCACTCCTACTACGCTGCGGCGCATTTCCGGATGCCTACCACTGGCACTTCCGCCGCTTTGCCGCGGAACGTTTCCCCAAAGGCACCGGTTTTCCCCAACTGCCCGAACCGGCCGTTTTTGGCGAACTGCCACTGGCCGATGTTCAGGCTGTCTCGATTGACGACGCCAACACCACTGAGATTGACGATGCGTTGTCCGTGACACGTCTACCGGGCATTGGCTGGCGTTTCGGCATTCATATTGCCGCGCCGGGACTGGGCATTCTACCGGGCTCACCACACGATGCAGTCGCACGCGCACGCCTGTCCACGGTCTATATGCCCGGGCACAAAATCACGATGTTGCCCGATAGCCTCGTCGAGCGCTTTACGCTAGCAGCAGGTCGCGCCTGCCCGGCCATTTCCCTCTATGTCAGCACCAGCGATGACTTCGAGATTCTCGGCCATGAATCGCGGGTCGAACGGGTGCCGATTGCCGCCAACTTGCGGCTGCATGAGATTGAACCGCACATGGTGGCCGACCGTCTGAACGCGGGCACAACCCCGGAATGCCCCCATGGTGAGGCCCTGCTGACACTCTGGCGTTTTGCTGCCGCCTGCGCGGGACGCCGTGGCAAAGCTTCGGCGCAAGCGGGTCTGCATGATTACCATTACCAGATTGATGGCCCGCTGCACGATAAAAGCACCGGCGCCATTCTGGACCCGGCTGCCTGCACCGTACAGATAGAAGCACGTAAACGCGGTAGCCCGGTCGATATGCTGGTGGCCGAGCTCATGATTCTCGCGAACGCGACCTGGGGGCAACTTTTAGCGGATAAGGGCGTCCCCGGCCTCTACCGCGGACAAGTTGCCGGCAAGGTGCGCATGACCACGAATGCCATGCCACACGAAGGACTTGGCGTTGCCTGCTATGCCTGGAGTACCTCTCCGCTACGCCGCTACTCCGATCTGATTAATCAATGGCAACTGATTGCCGTTTTATCGGACAAGCCCCCCGTATTCGCACCCCGCTCCGCAGAACTGTTTGCCGCCATGCGGGATTTTGATTTGACGTATACCGGATACGCCGACTTCCAGCGACGCATGGAGCGTTACTGGTGTCTACGCTGGCTCCAGCAAACAGGTACCACGCAGGTAGCGGGCACACTGATGCGCAATGCACCCAATGTCCGGGTCGATGACCTACCCCTCGTTGTCCAGGTGCCTTCCGCACCCGAGTTGGCGCCGGGTAGCCGCATTCATCTGACACTGGGCCAGCCCGACTTGCTGGATCTGAGCATTCACAGCCGGTTTGAGAGCGTATTAAGCGGTGGCACAGCTTCCGACGAAACCCTCGAGTTACTCGATGAAGTGCCGATTGAAGATGCTCTGGTTGATGCTGAAGAAGCGGATGAAGCCCAGGCAGAAGGGAACGGAGAGGTTCCAAATGTTGAGGCTCAGACAGCAGCAAAAACGCTTTAGTCACTGATCACCGGTTCAGCCGACAAGGCTACAATAGAAACATGTCCGCGGCGTACGACTCTTCTCAAAAGCCTTTGCTGAACGGCGAACCGGAGCACTGGTCGCTCAAGCCGCTGGGGTGGCGTCTGCTATTTAACGACCGGTTACTCTGGCTGGCACTAGGGATGTCATGCATCGCGCACCTGGTCATTCTAGCGCCCCGCTACGGTATCAAACTCCCCGAGCGTAGCGACAAGTCGCTCAATGTCTCCTTCCGGACGGCTACCCAATCGATGCCAACCAGCAGCAAGGCGACAGCACATACCCCGCCGTCAAAACGGACTACGGCCAACCGCAACGCACCGCGAACTACGCTCGTTAAACCACAGGCAATGCCCGCACCAGCTGCTGCAGCTAGCGCCATCAGCAATCTATCCCCTGCCGAATTGCTGTCCCGTAGCGCGGTTTCTAACAGTAGTCAGCCCAGCAATATAAATGGCGGCCGACGTGTCACTCTGACACCGAATATGAAGGACTATCGCTACAGTCAGTATCTGACCGATTGGCGGCTCAAGGTAGAACGAATTGGCGCCATGAATTATCCAGAAGAAGCGCGTGGCCGTTTCTTCGGCTCGTTGGTGCTCTCTGTGGCATTGCGTCCTGATGGCAGCGTCGACCGTATCATTGTCGTCCGCTCTTCAGGTAACAAAGTTCTGGATGATGCCGCCAAGCGGATTGTGATGATGTCATCACCTTTCGCGCCTTT
Organism: Rhodocyclaceae bacterium; assembly: GCA_023253415.1. Classification (GTDB taxonomy): domain Bacteria; phylum Pseudomonadota; class Gammaproteobacteria; order Burkholderiales; family Rhodocyclaceae; genus Fluviibacter. The sequence continues at coordinate 8,743 of JALRGK010000113.1, read as the reverse complement.
CCCCCCGGACATCCGGAAAGAAACCGACTTTCTGGATATCACACGCACCTGGACATTTACCCGAGGCGATGCACTGGAAACCCGATGACCGACCAAAGTTGCCACACCGACCACTATGCCGTTCTCGGCCACCCGATCCATCATTCGATGTCACCAAAAATTCATGCCGCATTTGCAGAACAGACTGGACAACAACTGAGCTACGAAGCCATCGATGTATCACCGGAATCTCTGCAAACACGGCTCACACAGCTGCCCAAAGAAGGGTTTTGTGGCGTCAACATTACAGTACCGCATAAAGAAGTAGCCTGGCAGTACGTAAAACAACACGGGCTTTTAAGCGAGCGTGCCGCGCTCGCTGGCGCAGTCAATACACTGGCCTGGACAACTGAAGGTCTGCTTGGTGACAACACTGATGGCCAAGGATTACTCAACGACCTGCAACAGCGCCACGGTTTATCGTTAGCAGGAAAGCGCATTCTGCTGCTGGGTGCTGGCGGGGCATCCCGCGGCGTTATCCTGCCACTCCTGGCAGCACATCCGGCAGCGCTCGTAATTGCCAATCGTACCGCCGCTCGTGCTGAGGCTCTCGCCGAGCTATTTGCGCCGCAGCGCGCAAACTGTGTGCTTCTAGGATGTGGTTTGGGTCATTTAGATCGGCTTACTGCCTCCGCAGGTTCTTTCGATGTCGTCATTAACGCCACCAGCGCCAGTCTCGGTGGCGAAAGCATTACCCTACCAACGGGCACCTTAACCAGCGATGCCTTCGCCTACGACATGATGTATGGCAAAGCGCTCACCCCTTTCCTACAGGCACAACAAAACGCAGGCGTACGGCATCTGGCAGACGGATTGGGGATGCTCGTCGAACAGGCCGCCGTTGCTTTTACCCTGTGGCGCGGCGTCACCCCTCAAACGCAGCCGGTCTACAACCAGTTGCGCAATGATCTCAGCAACAAATAAGTCGTCAGAGCTTCCGCTATGACGCATCGCAAACCCCGCTGGCTTCGACGCATTCTGCTCACGGGCATTGGTCTTTTTCTTCTAGTGCAACTCTGGTTCCTTGCCTGGGTGCTCATCTGGAAAGTGACTGAACCTGGCCCCACGCAATTCATGAAGATTCGCCTGGCCGAGTTGCAGAAGAAGACACCCAATGCCCGGTTGCAACAAACCTGGATCCCCTATGCCAGTGTTTCGGTGAGCCTCAAGCGTGCCCTCATCGCCGCCGAAGACAGCAAATTCATGCAACATCACGGCTTTGATTTCGATGGTATCCAGAAGGCCTTCGAAAAAAATGAAAAGCGTGGTCGTATCACGGCGGGCGGTTCAACCATCACTCAGCAGCTCGCCAAAAATCTGTTCCTATGGCCGGAGAAAAGCCTGATCCGAAAGGGCGAAGAGGCATTAATCACCTTGATGATCGAAGGCACCTGGAGCAAGCGTCGCATCCTTGAGGTGTACATGAATGAAATCGAATGGGGCACGGGAATCTTTGGCGCGGAAGCCGCGGCGCGTCATTACTTCGGCATTTCAGCCAGCCAGCTCACCGACTATCAGGCGGCCATGCTGGCTTCAATGGTACCGAGCCCACAATACTATGACCGTAAGGGTGAAACAGACGGCCTGATCCGTCAAACAGATGTCATTCTGGATCGAATGAACAAAGTGGCTATCCCGCCGATTCGTTAACTCCTAGAGGATTCTAGCCATCCGGTTTAAGATGCACTGATAGGCAATCATCTCTGTTGCCGCATTCTCGGAGAAGTGGAGCAAGTATGAGCACTGGATTCCGGAAAGAACGCGATAGCCTCGGTGAGGTTAATGTTCCCGAGGGCAAACTCTGGGGCGCACAAACGCAAAGATCCTTGGCGCACTTCAGCATTGGCAAGGATCTGATGCCCGCCGAGATGATCAACACCTACGCCTTGCTCAAAAAGGCAGCTGCGCGCGTTAATCGTGCCAGCCGTCGGCTGACAGATCAGCAGGCTGATCTGATTGAAGCCGTCTGCGATGAGATTCTGTCAGGCCAGCATGACGCCATGTTTCCACTACATGTTTGGATGACGGGCAGCGGCACGCAATTCAACATGAATGTCAATGAGGTCATCGCCAATCGCTGCTCTCAGCTCGCTGGCGAGGCTCTGGGCAGCAAGATTCCGGTGCACCCGAACGACCACGTCAACCTGTCGCAGTCATCGAACGATAGCTTTCCGACGGCCATGTATATGGCGGCTGCCATTGGTACTGTGCACACGCTGTTACCAGCGATCACAGCACTTCGGCATGCCTTGCATGACAAAGCCGAAGACTGGCGGGATATCGTCAAAATCGGCCGCACACACATGCAGGATGCAACGCCAATGACGTTAGGACAAGAGATTTCCGGCTATGTGGGCATGCTGGATGAAGACATCACCCGAATTAAGAATGCCCTGCCCGATGTCTATAAACTCGCGATTGGTGGCACCGCTGTTGGCACTGGATTAAACGCGGCTCCCGGCTTTGCGGAGGAGATGGCCGCCGAAATTGCCCAGCTCACGAATCTACCTTTCGTGTCCGCTCCGAATAAATTTACGGTACAGGGTGCACATGATGCGCTCGTGCAGCTTTCAGGCACATTCAAAACGCTCGCCGTATCAGTGTACAAAATCGCCAACGACATCCGGCTACTGTCATGTGGGCCACGGGCCGGCTTCGCCGAAATTCATTTGCCGGAAAACGAGCCCGGCTCCTCAATCATGCCCGGCAAAGTTAACCCAACGCAGGTGGAAGCCTTATCCATGATATGCGCACAAGTTATCGCCAATGACCTCGCGGTCTCATTGGGCGGCGCCGGCGGCTATCTGGAGATGAACGTGTATAAGCCCCTCATGATTCATAACGTCATGAGCTCTCTGAATCTGCTGGCAGACGGTTGTACCAATTTCACCCGGTTTCTCGTGAAAGGTATGGTGCCTAACTTCAAGAATATTCAGCATCAGGTGGCACGATCACTCATGCTCGTAACCGCGTTATCGCCCGTCATCGGTTATGACAAAGCATCAGAGATTGCACATCATGCGTTGGCGCACGACCTGACCCTGAAAGAGGCCGCCATGACACTCGGCTATGTGTCATCTGATGATTTCGACCGCATCGTTGACCCGGTCAAGATGGTGCATCCGTACATCGCCACACGTGATTAATCGATAGCCACTTTAGTCGAAGTAACTCCTCGCCTCTTCAAAACGTGTGGCAAACCATCCCTGATCCAGCCGATCAATGCGGACCTTACCTTTGCTATTGGGCGCATGTACGAATCGCTGATCACCAATATAGATACCCACGTGGGAATAGCTGAACCCACGTGTATTAAAGAATACGAGGTCGCCCGGTCGGATGGCCGCGGGCGAAATTTCTCTCCCTCGCCTGGCCATGTCTTTAGCGCTCCCTTTTAACCGGTACTCCGCCGCCTGGCCATAGAGCCAGCTGACCATACCGCTGCAATCAAGGCCAGCCTGTGGATTTTTACCGCCAAATTGGTACCCCGTGTCGATCAGTTGCATCGCCATGATGGTCACCTCCTGGCCTTGAGTCGTTGGCGGCAGATTATCACTGCCAAAGCGCGTGACACTCTTGCCACCAATGCTCGCACAGCCAGATAGAACAAGAACGACGGCAAGCCATAGGGAAAAAGCCCATAGCCAATGGCGGTCTAAATGACCTTGGTGGTTCGAGGGTCGCGTCTGCTGACAGAACATCATATGATGCAGGATATGTGATGTTCGAAGATATTGCCATGCAACTGATCCAACTTAAAGACCCCTCTCTGCTGAAAACTGCTTCCTATATCAACGGTCAGTGGATAGAATCCGGCCGCACCTTTACGGTCACCGATCCCGGTCGGGGTGAAACCATTGCAAGCGTGGCTAATCTGGGGGCGGAAGAGACGCGCTGGGCTATTGATGCCGCCGAACTGGCTTTTCCGGCCTGGCGTAAGGCAACAGCGCGTACCCGAGACAGCCTCTTAAGACGCTGGTACGAGCTGATTCAGGCCAACAAAGAAGATCTGGCCACACTGATTACCGCTGAGGGCGGCAAGACGTACGCTGAAAGCCTGGGTGAAGTTGCCTATGCCGCATCGTTTGTTGAGTGGTTTTCAGAGCAAGCCCGGCGTGTTAACGGGGAAATTCTGCCCTCAAATACATCCGACAAACGCCTACTGATCACACGCGAACCCGTAGGCGTTTGCGCTGCGATTACACCCTGGAACTTCCCGGCCGCCATGATCACGCGCAAGGTCGCACCCGCTTTAGCTGTCGGCTGTACCGTCGTCGTCAAACCTGCTGAACAAACCCCGCTCACTGCTCTGGCGCTAGCCGTACTGGCTGAGCGTGCCGGGATACCAGCGGGCGCATTCAATGTCGTCACGGGTGATGCCGAGGCCGCACCAGCCATCGGTGGCATGCTGACCGGAGACCCCCGTGTCCGCAAGCTGTCTTTTACCGGATCCACGCAGGTGGGGCGCCTGCTCATGGCTCAATCTGCACCCAGTCTCAAGCGCCTCTCTCTAGAACTGGGTGGCAACGCCCCATTCATCGTCTTCGAAGATGCCGATCTGGATGCTGCTGTTGAGGGAGCGATTGCCTCGAAATACCGCAACAGTGGTCAGACCTGTGTCTGCGCCAACCGTTTTTTTGTTCACAAAGATGTGATGGACGCCTTTGCGGAAAAACTAGCCACCAAGGTGCGCAGCCTGAAAGTCGGACATGGACTGGAGCCAGGCAGTCAGATCGGCCCACTCATTGATGCTGGTGGTTTAGCCAAGGTGAATGCATTGGTCCAGGATGCCCTGGCACAGGGTGCAATCGTGGTGACCGGCGGGAAGCCGGATCCGCGCGGCGGTCTCTATTACCAACCCACCGTGATCAAAGGTGTCACCCGCAAAATGCGAATGATGCAGGAAGAGATCTTCGGTCCCGTGGCCCCGCTCTTCGAGTTTTCTTCAGAAGATGAAGCCATCCGATTAGCTAATGACACCGAATTCGGCCTGGCATCCTATTTCTATACCCGCGACCCGGGTCGTATTTTCCGTGTTTCGGAATCCCTAGAATACGGCATGGTTGGCATCAATACCGGCATCATGTCGAGCGAAGTCGCGCCCTTTGGGGGGGTCAAACAATCCGGTTTCGGGCGCGAGGGATCGCAACATGGCGTGGATGAGTATCTAAGCACCAAATACACCTGTCTCGCCATTGAATAAGCGCAGCTGAAAATTAGTGCCGACGCTTTTGGTAGCCAAACCGGGACGGGGACGTTCACAAAAGATTCATGCCGCATTGCAGCATAAATTGCTATGATGCAAGCATGATTAACTGCTTTCACCGAGGCTAACCATGGGCACCATTCGTCCCGCCTACTACACCGATGAACTGAAAGTCGGCATGACCGCGTTTCAGTCAAAGACGATTACCGAAACCGACATCATTCTGTTTTCGGCCGTCTCGACGGACACCAACGCCATTCATCTGGATGAGGAATACGCTAAAACCACGCGTTTCGGCACCCGCATCGTTCAGGGCTTCCTGACCGCCAGCCTGATTTCGTCGGCCCTGGCCAACCGTTTACCGGGCCCTGGCACGATTTTCCTGGCACAGAACATGAAATTTCTGGCACCAGTACATCCGGGTGACACCGTGACCGCCACGCTCACGGTACTCGAGGTGGATTACGTCAAGAACAAGGTGCGGATCGAAACCGTCTGTACCGTCGGCGAGAAGCGGGTCGTTGAAGGCGAAGCCCTGGTACTGGCCCCGACCCGTCCAAAGGAGTAACTATTAGAGCAGTACGATATCGTACTGTTCGGGACCGTAGCCGGACTCCCCCTGGAGCGAAATAGGCTTGCCGATAAAATCGGAAGCCATTGCCAGCGCCTGCTCCTCCTCTTCGAGGAACAGGTCGACGACCTTCTGGCTCGCGATCACCCGGTACTCGCGGGCCACAAACTGACGCGATTCACGAACCAACTCACGCAAAATCTCATAACAGACCGTTCGCGCCGTTTTGACCTGACCCCGACCATCACAGGTCGGACAGGTCTCACAGAGTACCCGTGCCAGCGATTCGCGCGTCCGCTTCCGTGTCATTTCCACCAAGCCCAAGGCCGTAAATCCGTTGACGGTCATCCGCATATGGTCCCGGCTCAGGCATTTATTCAGTTCGGCCAACACAGATTCCTGATGTTCGGGCTGATCCATGTCGATAAAATCGAGAATAATGATGCCACCTAGATTCCGCAGTCGAAGCTGACGGGCAATCGCTTGAGCGGCCTCCAGATTGGTCTTGAAGATGGTTTCGTCAAAGTTACGGACACCGACAAAAGCACCGGTATTCACATCAACCGTAGTCATGGCTTCGGTCTGATCGATGATCAGATAACCACCCGACTTCAGGTCAACGCGCCGCGACAAGGCCCGTTGGATTTCATCCTCGACACCGTATAGATCGAACAGCGTTCGATCTTCATTGTAGTGCTCGAGCAAATGCGAAATACCCGGCATATAGACCGCACCAAATTCCTGCAGCTTCTGAAACGTCTCGCGTGAATCGACGAGGATCCGTTCTGTTTCCGGGTTCGCGAAATCGCGCAACACACGCTGGGCCAGCGACAGATCTTGATAGATCAGCCCTGGCACCGGTGAGGTTGTCATCTGCTGTTTCAGATCCGCCCAAAGTTTACGCAGATAGTTAATGTCGTCCTGTAACGCACCATCATCGGCGGTTTCAGCAATCGTGCGGAGAATAAACCCGCCCGCCTCATCGGCTGGCACCAGACGCGTCAAGCGTTCACGCAGCACCTCTCGCTCCGCCTCGTCAATACGCTGCGAAATGCCGATATGCTTTTCCTGGGGCAAATACACCAGCATACGACCGGCAATCGAAGACTGCGTCGACAGACGCGCGCCCTTGGTGCCAATCGGGTCCTTGATCACCTGCACCAGCAAGGTCTGGCCTTCGCTCAAGACCTCTTCAATAGGGCGGCTTTCACGGTTAGCCGCATCGCCAATCCGAGCTTGCCAGATATCCGCCACGTGCAGAAACGCACTGCGCTCCAGGCCAATGTCGACAAATGCCGACTGCATACCGGGCAAAATACGGACCACACGCCCCAGATAGATATTGCCGACCAGACCCCGCGTGGCATGTCGTTCGATATGCAACTCCTGAACAATGCCCTGCTCAAGAATCGCCACCCGGGTTTCTTGCGGCGTGAAATTGATGAGGATACTTTCGGCCATAGGTAGAATGTGCGCCTGACTGATGATTACTGCCGGTGAATAACCGGATTCTACTATGCCGACCACAACCGAACTGCTTGCCCCCGCCGGATCACTGGCCATGATGCGCACGGCCTTTGCCTTTGGCGCAGACGCTGTCTATGCCGGACAGCCCCGTTACAGTCTACGTGTGCGCAACAACGAGTTCAGCACTCTGGATGCGCTGCAGGAAGGCATTGATGAAGCCCACGCTCAGAAAAAGTCGTTTTATGTTGTGAGCAACATCTCGCCGCATAACGCCAAGCTTAAAACTTATCTCGACGACATGGCACCCGTCGTCGCACTCAAACCAGATGCGCTGATCATGGCCGACCCTGGTCTCATCGACCTGATCCGCGACCGCTTCCCAGAGATGCCAGTGCACCTGTCAGTGCAGGCCAATACCGTCAACTGGGCCAGCGTCCGCTTCTGGGGGAAAATGGGCATCAAACGCGTCATTCTGTCGCGTGAACTATCGCTCGATGAAGTCGCAGAAATTCGCCAGCAATGTCCGGAGATGGAGCTCGAGGTCTTTGTGCACGGCGCGCTGTGCATCGCTTATTCTGGACGCTGCTTACTTTCGGGCTATTTCAACCACCGCGACCCCAATCAAGGCACCTGCACCAATTCCTGCCGTTGGGACTACAAGTTAAAGCCGGATAACGAGGCCGAGGTGACACCAGGCCTAACCGGCAGCAAGTTCCCGCCACTCGTCGTTGAGGAAGCAAACCGCCCAGGCGAACTCATGCCCATCGAAGAGGACGAACATGGCACGTATATCCTCAATTCCCGTGATCTGCGTGCGATTGAACATGTCCAGCGCCTCATCGAGATCGGCGTCGACTCCCTGAAAATCGAAGGCCGAACCAAGTCACCCTACTATGTGGCACGCACCTGCCAGGCCTATCGCAGGGCCATCGAAGATGCCAAGGCTGGTCGTGCCTTCAATCCCTTGCTGATCGGCGAGCTGGAGGGTCTTGCCAACCGCGGCTACACCGATGGCTTTTATCAACGACATCACGATGCGGATACGCAGAATTATCTGCGTGGATATTCGGAATCGGGTCGCAGCCAATATGTCGGCACCACGGAATGGGATAACGAGCGGCAAGCCTTGAAGATCATCGTCCGCAACCGCTTTGCCGTAGGGGATTGGCTGGAAGTGATCCACCCCAAAGGCAACCGGATCCTGCAGATCAAGCACATGCGCGGCCGTGAACAGCAACCTGTTGAGGTCGCGCCCGGAGATGGCCATATCGTCTGGATGGATGATGCCGAATGGTCGGCAGATTGCGCTGGCGCCTTCCTAGCACGTCTACATGACACACCTACCGCCGAGATGATTTCCGCCTCGCTATCTGCGACACGCGCCGACAAATAGATCGTGGCTGGCCTGCTGTTCGCCATTAGTGCTCATGGCCTGGGGCATCTTGGCCAGGCAGCCCCCG
>JALRGK010000165.1 GCA_023253415.1 Rhodocyclaceae bacterium | reverse complement strand
GGTGACAATGTAGTCGATCAGACGCTGGTCGAAGTCTTCGCCGCCCAGGAACGTGTCGCCGTTGGTCGAGAGCACTTCGAACTGGTGTTCGCCGTCGATTTCCGAGATGTCGATGATCGAGATGTCAAAGGTGCCGCCGCCGAGGTCGAACACGGCAACCTTGCGGTCGCCTTCTTTCTTGTCCATACCAAAGGCCAGGGCAGCCGCGGTTGGTTCGTTGATGATGCGCTTGACGTCCAAACCGGCGATACGACCTGCATCTTTGGTGGCCTGACGCTGGCTGTCGTTAAAGTAAGCCGGCACGGTGATTACAGCCTCGGTGACTTCTTCACCCAGGTAGTCTTCAGCGGCTTTCTTCATCTTGCGCAGCACTTCAGCGGAGACCTGTTGCGGGGCCAGTTTCTTGTCGCTCAGTACTTCAACCCAAGCGTCCCCGTTGTCGGCCTTGAGGATTTTGAACGGCATCAGGCTGATGTCCTTCTGGACTTCCTTGTCTTCGAAGCGACGACCGATCAGGCGCTTGATGGCGTAGAGGGTGTTCTTCGGGTTAGTAACGGCCTGGCGCTTGGCTGGTGCGCCAACGAGGACTTCGCCGTCGTTGGTGTAAGCAATGATCGACGGGGTAGTGCGGGCACCTTCAGCGTTTTCAATCACCTTCGGTGCGCCGTTTTCCATGACGGAAACGCACGAGTTGGTGGTGCCGAGGTCAAGACCGATAATTTTTCCCATGGATGTTTATCCTTGTTCTTTGCTAAGTGATTGATTGGTTGGGTGAAGCGTGGTTTTTTCGTCACTACCTCACCGGGCATGGTGGTTATATGGGGCCTCCACGCCGCTTTTCAAGCTGTTTATTTATCAGCCGTTGGCCACGGTGACCATGGCTGGGCGCAGGACGCGGTCTGAAAGCTGGTAGCCCTTTTGCAGGACATTGACCACGGTATTGCCCGGTTGGTCGGCATCGACCATGGCAATGGCCTGGTGCTGATTCGGGTCGAACTTGTCGCCTGCGGCGGGGTTTTCAACTTTCATGCCCGAACGTTCGAAGGCGGCCAGCAGCTGCTTTTGCGTGAGTTCAACGCCCGAGCGCAGGGTGGCGGCGTCAGCGGCGGTGTCCGCCAGTGCAGCGTCCAGACTGTCGCTCACAGCGATAAGTTCACGGGCAAATTTTTCGACGGCAAATTTATGAGCCTTGGTCACATCTTCGGCGGCACGGCGGCGCAGGTTCTCACCATCGGCTTTAGCCCGCAGGTACGCATCTTGCAGTTCGGCAACTTTGGCTTCCAGGGCGGCCACTTGGTCTTCTGGGCTGGCGGCGTCAGCCGGAGTATCTGCAGCATCGTTCTCCGGGTTGAGAGCCGGGTTCAATTCTGGATTTTGTTCTTGCTGTGGTTCGGTCATGTCGGTTTTGTTCCGTGAGCGCTTAAAAAAAGGAAATTTGAACTTCAATTGGGGGCGCCGGCTAATTATTCAAGGGCGCCTAGGGCTTTAGCGCGACTGGTTTGCTGGGTGAGTAAGGTAGGATCGGCTGCACCCGTGGGCCAGCCACTCAAGTGGCGCTCGGTGAGGTCGGCCAACGCTTTGATCCAGAAAGGGTCTTCGTTCAAACAGGGCAGATAATGGAAATGTTCGCCGCCCGCGGTGAGGAATGCAGCGCGCACTTCCATATTGATTTCTTCCAGGGTTTCCAGGCAGTCCGCGACGAACCCCGGGCAGAGCACATCAACGCGCTTAACGCCCTGTTTGGCCAGTGCAATGAGGGTGGGTTCGGTATAAGGTTCCACCCATTTGGCTTTGCCAAAGCGGGATTGAAAGGTGGCGACAACGCTTTCTGAAGGTAAATTGAGAGCTTCGGCCACCAGACGGGCAGTTTTGTGGCACTCGCAGAAATAAGGGTCACCCAGTTTGAGATTACGCTCGGGTAGCCCGTGAAAACTCATGACCAAGCGGTAGCCGGGATCAGGAAGTGCCGGCGGTGGGTTGTTTCGCCAGTGGCTGCGTACCTGTTCGGCAACAGCCTCGATATAGCCGCGATCATCGGCAAAGTTGCGCACATAACGTAGTTCTGGCTGATTGCGAAGGCCCGTGACCCAGTCGAGGGCCTGGTCGATGGCCGTGGCTGTGGTGCTGGCCGAATACTGTGGGTACATGGGCAGTAACAGAATGCGCGTGGCGTTTTCAGTACGCAGCCGTTCGAGCACTGCAGGAATGCTGTTGGGGCCATTGCCGGCATAACGCATCGCCCAGGTGACGATCAGGTCATGGCCGGCTTGCCGTAACCGTTGTTCCAGCGCCCGAGTTTGGGCCTGGGTATGCACCATGAGCGGTGAGCCGGCATCCGCCCAGACGGTGGCGTATTTGGCGGCTGATTTTTGGGGGCGTACCCGCAGAATGATGCCGTGAAGAATCAGCATCCATACAGGGCGCGGAATTTCTACAACGCGGGGATCACCCAGAAATTCGGCCAGATAGCGGCGCACGGCTTTCGGGGTGGGCGCATCGGGTGTACCGAGGTTAACGAGAACAACGGCCGTTTTAGGTGCGGTGCCGTGGCGCCAGCGAGGTGGAGTTGTGTTCATGGATTTTTTTGGCAGTTGCTGGGATCGTTTAGTTCAGGGCTTAGGCCTGTGCTTGTTCGGTGAGTGCGCTGGAGAGCAAACGAGCGGTAATGTCGACAATAGGAATCACGCGATCATAGGCCATACGGGTTGGTCCGATGACACCGACCGAGCCGACCACCTGGCCTTCGACCTGGTAAGGCGCTGTGACCACGCTACATTCATCCAATGTGGCGATACCTGATTCCTGACCGATGTACAGGCGAACACCTTCGGCTTGATGTGATAGATCGAGCAGTCGTACCAGGGCGGTACGTTGCTCGAAGAGGTCGAACAGTTCACGCAGGCGGCGCATGTTGGAGCTGAGATCATCCACTTCCAGCAGGTTTTTTTCACCTGAAATGACGGTTTCCGAGTCGCTGGGCATCAGCACTTCGCTGCTGGCGGTGAGGGCGGCTGCCATGAGTGCTTGTAGATCGGCGCGAATGCGGACGAGCTCGTCATGCACCCGGTGGCGCATTTGAGAGAGCTCCAGCCCGACGAAGTTCTGGTTGAGTGTGTTGGCAGCTTCAATCAGTTCGGCGCTACTGTAGGGACGGTCGGTAGTGAGAATGCGGTTCTGGACATTGCCGTCACTGGTTACCAGCACCAGCAGCACCCGTTTCTCCGAGAGGGCGATGAACTCGATCTGACGGATCCGGTTGCTGGGGTGGCGGGGTGCGATGACGATGCCGGCGAAATGGGTGAGATCGGAGAGTAGCCGTGAGGCATGGTTAATGATTTTGCCCGGTTGAGCTTTAGCGTCAGCTAGTTCAGAGAGGATGCGGGCGTGGTCGATTTGCTCCAGTGGTTGCATGGTGAGCAAGGAGTCGACAAAAAAACGATACCCGCGTGGCGTGGGGATGCGTCCTGCCGAGGTGTGCGGGCTGGCGATAAACCCTAAATCTTCTAGGTCGGCCATGACATTGCGCACCGTGGCAGCCGACAAATCCAGCCCGGACGCACGAGACAATACGCGGGAACCAACGGGGGCGCCCTCGGCGATGTAGCTTTCAACGAGGGTTTTGAGCAGGACGCAAGCACGATCATCCAGCCCGCTTGACGATGTGGTCGTTGTTTTGCGGGCGGAGAGAATAGCGGAGGCGTGCTTTGAGCTCATAGATAGATTCTACAAAATTATTCTGTGGTTTAATCGTGTTCTGTCGGAGAGATGCGGAGTCGGAAGGATGTCGTACCCCCTGCCGTTGAAAACGGTGGCCTTAATGGGTCGCCAAGAAAGCCTTGAGGTTGCAGATTCAATCGTGGCTTTGTGTCAGTTTTTTCAGTCGCACCACATTGCAGTGCTGGTTGAAACAGAAACGGCGATCGAAACCGAACGTTTATTAGGTGCGGCAGCGCTTCAGGCTTGCGAGTGTGCCGATTTTGCAAGAATCGGCGAGGCCGTGGATGTGGCCATCGTGGTGGGCGGCGATGGTACGTTGCTGCATGCGGCACGCCAGTTGGCGCGTTACGATATTCCGCTGGTGGGTATTAACCAGGGGCGCTTGGGTTTTATGACCGACATTGCCCGCTCGGGTATGCTTGACGCCATGACACTGCTAATGGAAGGCAGGTTCAAGCTTGAAGAGCGTTTGCTGCTGGATACAGAAGTGGTGTTTGGCGGTGCATCATCCAGCTGGCAGCCATTGGCTAACCTGGCCTTCAACGATGTGGTGATCGACAAGGGCGCGACCGGGCGCATGATCGAGTTTGAGCTAAGTGTTGATGACGAATTTATTTATAGTGCTCGCGCGGATGGTTTGATCATCTGCACCCCGACTGGTTCAACGGCTTATGCCTTGTCGGCCAATGGCCCGATCTTGCATCCGAAGCTAGGGGGTATTGCGCTGGTGCCCTTGTGTCCGCATGCGTTGTCCAACCGCCCGATTACTTTGCCTGATTCGGCGCGGATTGAAGTACGGCTGGTACAGGGCGCGAATGCCCGTGCCCACTTTGATGGCCAGGAAACCGTGGATCTGATGCCGGGTGATGGTGTGCGACTGGTGAAGTCACCGCACCGGATTCGTTTGCTCCATCCGCCGTCCTACAGTTATTTTGCGATGTTGCGTCAGAAGCTTCACTGGAGTGAAGGGCCGAGTATTCGCCCGGGACTCGTGGTCAGCCACGGTAGTGTGAAGGACTGACCCATGCTTTGTCGTTTGGTCATTCGTGATTTTGTACTGGTGCGCGAGCTTGAGCTGGATTTCCTGCCGGGCTTCGGTGCCCTCACGGGTGAAACGGGTGCAGGTAAGTCGTTATTGATTGATGCGCTGGCGTTTGTGCTAGGGGAGCGCGCGGAAGCTGGCTTGATCCGGGCGGGTGCGACACGCGCCGAGGTGACCGCCGAATTTGATGCATCGTCTGATCCGGCTTTTTTGGCCTGGTTTGCCGAGCAGGCGATTCCGCTGGAAGCTGGCGAGGGGGTGTTGATCCGTCGTGTGCTGGAAATGGGCGGTCGATCTCGTGCGTTGATCAACGGGGTGCCGGTAACCTTGCAGCAAGTTAGGACCGTGGGCGAATGGCTCTTGGATATTCATGGCCAGCACGCGCATCAATCTTTATTGCGCCCCGATGCGCAACGGCAGTTGCTAGATGATTTCGGTCAGCTGCAGACACAGGCGCGTGAGGTTGCAACCGTTTGGCGGGAGTGGGCCGCAGCGCGCCAGCTACTAGCGGAAGCTGGTAAGCACTCTGGAGAGATTGCGGCACGACGCGAGGTACTGGCCTGGCAGATCAAAGCGCTATCTGAACTGGCCAATGATGCGCCGGATTGGGGCTGGCAGGCGATGGGGGAGGAGCAGTCGCGCCTGGCTCACGCGGCAAGTCTGATTGAGCTGACTCAAGGTACGGTAGATGCGTTGGGGGATGGGGATGAGCCCCTGATTTCTCTGGTGGGTCGTTTGCAGCATCGCTTGCAGGAAGGTGCGGTGCTGGATGCGCGCCTGCAGGCGCCGACGGATCTGTTGGCTGCGGCAGGTAATGAATTGTCGGAAGCGTTGACGCTACTGCGTCGTCATCTGGATCGATTTGAGGTAGACCCGGTGCGTTTGGCCGAGGTGGAGCGGCGTATGGCCGCGATGTTGGAGCAGGCTCGTAAACATCAGGTCCCCCCCGCTGAACTGCCGGCGCTCTACCGATCATTGAGCGACGAGGCCGAGGCACTGGCGGAGTCGACGGATGTGGCAGCACTGGAAGCCCGGGTAAAAGCGGCGGCGGCCACCTATGCCGAAGCGGCAGCCCTACTTACTAAAGCCCGCACCAAAGCTGCCAAGACCCTCTCTAAAGGCGTAAGTGAAACTATGCAGGAGCTAGCCCTAGGGGGTGGTCAGTGCCGGGTTGCACTGCTACCGGTAGAGGGTGAGGGGAGTGCTCATGGCAATGAACGCGTGGAGTTCCAGATCACGGGGCTAGCGGGTTCGGATTGGCGTCCGTTAGCCAAAGTGGCGTCAGGTGGTGAGCTTTCCCGCATCAGCCTGGCGATTCAGGTAGTGACCAGCGCTTGTACAGCGGTGCCGACGCTGATCTTTGATGAAGTCGACGTTGGTATCGGCGGTAGTGTGGCTGAAGTCGTTGGGCGCTTGCTGGCCAAGTTGGGTGAGCAGCGGCAGGTCCTATGTGTAACGCACCTTGCTCAAGTCGCGGCGCGCGCCGGTTGGCAGTGGCAAGTCAGCAAGGCCAAGGCCGAGGGTGGCTTCCAGAGCTGTGTGACGGTACTGGACGATGCGGCACGCGTGCAAGAAATCGCCCGCATGCTGGGTGGGGTGGAGATTACCGAGCGAACACGGGCGCATGCTGCGGAGATGCTGCAGCTGAACTGATCGACGTCAGTCGCTGGCTATTCCTCCATCGTTTAAATGCGGGCGCCAAAGGGCTTTTTGGGTGCCGGACGGTGCGGACAGGCGGCGTCGACGCACTCGGCATACATGCATAAGTCATGGGCCTGGATTCTAAAACCCAGTTTTTCGGCGATCTCCGCCTGGCGTCTTTCGATTTCGGGGTCGCAGAATTCAACAACGCGGTCACACTGTAGGCAGACCAAGTGATCGTGGTGATCACCCCGGTTCAGCTCGAATACGGCTTTGCCTGACTCGAAATTCTGTTTCTGTAGCAGGCCGGCCTGTTCAAACTGGGTCAGCGCACGGTAAATCGTCGCCAGGCCAATATCCAAGCCTTCGGTCACCAGAATCCGGTAGACATCGTCTGCCGTGAGATGCTCATCACGGCGCTTCTCGAATACCTCGAGGATTTTCATCCGGGGCATGGTTGCTTTCAGGCCGGACTGCTGGAGGTCTTTCGGGGATGGCATAAATGGAATCCTGATGAGTAACTTCGGATATGATAGCGGCTTTTGCACCGAGCTGTTTCTTCTCATGCACATTGATTGCACATCCTTGTTGGCCGTTTGCCGTAGAGGTAAAGCCGGAATCGCGCTGGTGTGCACCTCATTGCTACTTAGCGGCTGTGCGGTTGAGCGGTATTTTCTGGAGTACCGCGTCAATGTCCAGCAGGGCAACGTCGTGGAGCAGAAGAACATCGTGCAACTGCGGCCGGGTATGACCCGTGATCAGGTGCGTTACGTACTTGGTACACCCTTGCTGCAGGATCCCTTCCACGCCAACCGCTGGGATTATGTGTATCGCTATGAAGATGGTGCCAGTGGAGAGATCACCATGCGCAACATCTTCGTCTATTTTAATGCGGCCGGGCAGCTGGAGCGTGTGGGTGGCGATGTGGCCGCCGGTAGCCCGCCGCCAAGCGTGCAGATTACCGGTGATGTCAATGCCGACGCTAATGCTGCAGCGGATTTGGCTCAGGCGGTACGGAGTAATGAGCCTCAGGTCATTGACCTTGGCAGTTTGCCGCCAGATGCCGAAGGCCCGCCAGAAGGGTCCGAACCCCCCAGTGACTCCTGGTGGTGGCGATTTATTCACTTGTTCAAGTAAATGAGGATTTGATGATGTCCGTTCCCGTCAAGATTGCTATCGCGGGTGCTTCCGGTCGTATGGGCCGTATGCTGATCGAAGCTGTGCTGCGTGATTCGGGCGCTGAGCTCCATGCTGCATTTGAGCGTGAAGGTAGCGAGTTTGTCGGGCGTGATCCGGGCGAGTTTGTCGGTCAGGCCACCTCGGTGCGAATTACAACAGACGTGGCTGCGGGTGTGCGCGGTGCGAATTGTCTGATCGACTTCACCCGGCCTGAAGCCACGCTGGTGCACCTGGAGGCCTGTCAGGCGGCCGGTGTGGGTATGGTGATCGGGACGACCGGGTTTGAAGAATCGGGCAAGGCAGCGCTGGCAGCAGCGGCCAAGTCGATCCCGGTGGTTTTTGCGCCAAATATGAGCGTGGGCGTCAACGTGACGTTCAAGTTGCTGGAAATTGCGGCTGGCATTCTGAATTCTGGTTATGACGTGGAAATCGTTGAGGCGCACCATCGTCACAAGGTGGATGCCCCGTCGGGAACAGCGCTGCGTATGGGTGAAGTGGTTGCCGATGCCCTGGGTCGTAACCTCAAGGATGTGGCTGTTTATGGCCGCGAAGGGGTGACCGGCGAGCGCGATGAAACGACCATCGGCTTTGCCACGGTGCGTGGCGGCGATATCGTCGGTGACCATGTGGTGATGTTCTGCGGTACTGGTGAGCGCGTCGAAATCGGTCACAAGGCCAGCAGCCGTATGCCGTATGCACTGGGTAGCGTCCGTGCTGCGAAATTCATCCGCGAACGTGCTAACGGCTTGTTTGATATGCAGGATGTGCTCGGCTTGCGTGGCTAAAGCTTGCGTCAAGGGCTAGCGTTCGGCATCGCTTTCCGCTATAATCCGGTCGCTTAAATCCTGCCTTTGCAGGACTCAAGCGGGAGTACCAGTCAGGTCGCCTTTGGGCGGTTGTCATGGGCTCCCGCTTTTGCATGTCTGCTACCCGGAGTCGCTGTGTCCTACCCTGAGCCGTCTGCCTCGTCTGTTTCTGCCGCTACCACTGGTAGCCGCCCTTTGTGTTCCACACGCCCGGCCGCTTTGCTGGTTCTGGCGGATGGCACGGTGTTCCGTGGAGAATCCATCGGCGCCGCTGGTAAAACGTCTGGTGAGGTGGTGTTTAACACCGCGCTGACCGGTTATCAGGAGATCCTGACGGATCCCTCCTACTGTCGCCAGATTGTGACCCTGACGTACCCGCATATCGGTAATGTCGGTTGCAATGACGAAGATTTTGAATCGGGCGCCAACTATGCGGCGGGTCTGGTGATTCGCGACCTGCCTGAAGTTGCCTCGAACTGGCGTTCGCAGAGCGACTTGTCGTCGTATCTGGTCAAGCATGGCATTGTGGCTATTGCCGGCATTGATACCCGCAAACTGACCCGTATCCTGCGTGAAAAGGGTGCCCAGGCAGGCTGCATCGTTGCTGCCGCCGAAGGCGAAACGCTGGATGAAGCTGCTGCGCTGGCCGAAGCCAAGGCTTTCCCGGGTCTGGCCGGCATGGATCTAGCCAAGGAAGTGACGGTTGATCAGGCCTATGCCTGGAACCAAGGCGAGTGGACACTCAAGGGTTATGTGACTGGCCCGACGCCGCGTTTCAAGGTGGTTGCCTACGACTTCGGCGTCAAGCGCAATATTCTGCGCATGCTGGCCGAGCGTGGCTGTGATGTGACCG
Organism: Rhodocyclaceae bacterium; assembly: GCA_023253415.1. Lineage (GTDB taxonomy): Bacteria > Pseudomonadota > Gammaproteobacteria > Burkholderiales > Rhodocyclaceae > Fluviibacter. The sequence continues at coordinate 1,380 of JALRGK010000165.1, read as the reverse complement.
TGGTGCCGGCGCAAACACCGGCGACAGAGGTGCTGGCCATGAACCCGGATGGCGTGTTTCTGTCCAATGGCCCGGGCGACCCCGAGCCTTGCGATTACGCCATCGCCGCGATCCGCGAATTCCTTGCTGTGAAAAAACCGGTGTACGGTATTTGTCTGGGCCATCAGCTGCTGGCGCTGGCCGCTGGCGCCAAGACGGTAAAAATGAAATTCGGCCACCATGGCGCCAACCACCCGGTGAAGGATGTGGATACCGGCCAGGTGCTGATTACCAGCCAGAACCACGGTTTTGCTGCGGACGTAGAAACGCTGCCGGCCAATGTGCGTGTGACGCATGTCTCGCTGTTCGACGGCACCCTGCAAGGTATTGCGCTGACCGATGCGCCGGCCTTCTCCTTCCAGGGCCACCCGGAAGCCAGCCCTGGCCCGCACGATGTGAGTTACCTCTTCGACCGATTCATCGATCTGATGTCTCAGCACTCTGCAAAATAATAAGAAGCTGAATCATGCCCAAGCGTACAGACCTAAAAAGCATTCTCATCATTGGCGCCGGCCCGATCGTTATCGGCCAGGCCTGTGAATTCGACTATTCTGGCGCACAGGCCTGCAAGGCGCTGCGTGAAGAAGGTTACAAAGTTATTCTGGTGAATTCGAATCCGGCCACCATCATGACTGACCCGGAGATGGCTGATGTGACCTACATCGAGCCGATCACCTGGCAGGTGGTTGCCCGCATCATCGAGACCGAGCGCCCCGATGCGCTGTTGCCGACGATGGGTGGCCAGACCGCACTGAACTGTGCGCTGGATCTGGCGGCCAACGGTGTATTGGAAAAGTTCGGCGTTGAACTGATCGGTGCGTCCCGTGAAGCCATCGATAAGGCGGAAGACCGCGAGAAGTTCAAACAGGCCATGAACAAGATCGGCCTGGGTTCTGCCCGTTCGGCCATCGCGCATTCGATGGAAGAGGCGTATCAGGTACAGGCCGGTATCGGCTTCCCGACGATTATCCGTCCGTCATTCACTCTGGGTGGTACTGGCGGCGGTATCGCCTACAACATGGAAGAGTTCGAGACGATCTGTAAGCGCGGTCTCGAAGCCTCGCCGACCAACGAGCTGCTGATTGAAGAATCGCTGCTGGGTTGGAAAGAATATGAAATGGAAGTGGTGCGTGACCGCAAGGACAACTGCATCATCATCTGTTCGATCGAAAACCTGGATCCGATGGGCGTGCATACCGGTGACTCGATCACCGTGGCCCCGGCACTGACCCTCACCGACCGCGAGTACCAGCGCATGCGCGACGTCGGCATCGACATCATCCGGGCCGTCGGCGTGGACACGGGCGGCTGCAACATCCAGTTCGCGATCAATCCCGACGA
>JALRGK010000035.1 GCA_023253415.1 Rhodocyclaceae bacterium | reverse complement strand
CCGCCACCGCCTTTGATCATGGCAAATGTGCCATCGATTTCATCGGCGCCATCAACGTAAATGGGTAGCGTACTGATGTCGTTCAGTTCGACGAGTGGAATACCGATGGTCTGCAGTTTGCGTGCGGTGTTTTCGGAGCTTGCAACTGCACCGCGAATTTTTTGTTTGAAAGGTACCAGCGCATCAATAAAGAGATTGGCTGTTGAGCCTGTGCCAACGCCCAGAATGGCGCCTGCCGGGAGGTTGGTGTCGACGAAGCGGGCAGCCGCTTCGGCAACCTGCTGCTTCAGTTGTGTCTGTTGATCGGGCGTCATTTCTGTCTCGAATACAGTGAAAGAATGAGTGCGTATTATCCGCTCTAATTCGTTTGTGATGATGTTCGAAATTCATCATCGATATAAATGGGTTGATAACGACACACAAAAAATGTGACACCTGTTTCAATTTGTTGAAAAAAGGCATAAAAAAATCTTTACACACTTCACGAAGTGTATAAACTGTGCTTACCAAACCGTTCCTGGAAGGAGACTCCAAGATGTCGACAGAAACAACCTCGTCGTTTTTGACTTTGGCCGAAACACTGGCCGCGAAAAAACCGGCTGCCGCTGCTAAGAAGCCGGCCGCCAAGAAGGCTGCTGCTAAGAAGCCGGCCGCCAAGAAGGTTGCTGCTAAGAAGCCGGCCGCCAAGAAGGTTGCTGCTAAGAAGCCGGCCGCTAAGAAGGTTGCTGCTAAGAAGCCGGCCGCTAAGAAGGTTGCTGCTAAGAAACCGGCTGCCAAGAAGGCTGTTAAGAAAGTGGCTAAGAAGAAGTAATTGGTTCAAAGCAATGGCCGTAAAAAACCCCACGTTTCGGCGTGGGGTTTTTGTTTGTGGTGACGAAAAGTACGAGCCTTATTTTTTCTTCTGCGGTGGTAAGTCTGTACAAGCGCCTTCAGCGACTTCTGCGGCTAAACCAACCGATTCACAGAGTGTTGGATGTGGGTGAATGGTGTGCCCCATATCTGCAGCATCACAGCCCATCTCGATCGCCAGACAGACTTCGCCGATCAGATCACCCGCATGCGTACCCACAATGCCGCCACCGATGATCCGGTGTGTCTCGGCGTCAAAGAGCAGCTTGGTGAAGCCTTCATCTCGACCGTTGGCAATGGCACGGCCAGAAGCGGCCCAAGGGAACATGGCTTTAGTGAACTTGCGGCCACTGGCTTTGCATTGCTCTTCGGTCAGGCCTGCCCAAGCAACTTCGGGGTCGGTGTAGGCAACCGAGGGAATCTGCAGTGGATCAAAGACACGTTTGTGGCCTGCAGCTACTTCGGCAGCGACATGCCCCTCATGTACGGCCTTATGAGCCAGCATCGGTTGACCAACAAGATCGCCAATGGCGAAGATGTGCGATACGTTGGTGCGCATCTGATTATCGACCTTGATGAAGCCTCGTTCGTCGACAATGACGCCAGCTTTGTCTGCCGCCAGTTTGCCGCCGTTGGGTGAACGACCTACGGCCACCAGCACGCGGTCATAGGTACCGGCAGCAGGTGTTTCAGCACCATTTGCGCCTTCGAACTGGACGGCTATCCCCGTGCTGTCTACTCTAGCGGCAATACATTTAGTGTTGAGCATCACGCGGTTGAAGCGTGAGAGGTTCATCTTCTCCCAGACCTTCACCAGGTCGCGATCGGCGCCCGGCATCAGACCCGAGCCAAGTTCGACGACATCAATTTGCGTCCCCAGTGTGGCGTAAACCGTGGCCATTTCCAGACCAATAATCCCACCACCAACGACCAACATGCGTTTGGGGATATCTTTAAGTTCCAGAGCACCCGTTGAATCAACGACACGTGGATCTACCGGCATAAATGGTAGTTTGATCGACTGTGAGCCAGCAGCGATGATGGCCTGTTTGAAGCGCACAATCTTCTTCTCTCCGGTGGTTTTCTGGCCATCACCCGAGGTGACATCAACGCTCATATGATGCGCATCGATAAATTGGCCGAGGCCACGAACCTGTTGCACTTTGCGGCTTTTAGCCATGCCCGCCAGACCACCGGTGAGTTTGCTGACGACCTTCATCTTGTGTTCGCGCAGCTTTTCAACCGAGACCTTGGCGGACGCCATTTCAACGATACCTAGTTCGTGCAAGTGTGTGACTTCTTCCATAACGCCTGCGATATGCAGGAGCGCCTTGGAGGGAATGCATCCGACGTTGAGGCAAACGCCACCCAAGGTGCCATAGCGTTCGACGATGACCGTATTCAATCCCAGATCGGCGGCGCGGAAGGCTGCAGAGTAGCCACCGGGGCCACCGCCGAGAACCAGCATGTCGCAGTCCACATCAACTTGGCCTTTATAGCTGGTGGCCGGCGTTGGAGCGGCCGGTGCAGTCGGCGCCGCGCTTGCTGCAGGTGGCGTAGGTGTTGCCGGAGTGGGGGCTGTATTTGCAGCCGGCGTATTGGCAGAGGTACCTGCAGTTTCAGCTGCCTCGATACGGGCGACCACGGTGCCCTCGCCGATCTTATCGCCTAGTTTCACGAGGACTTCCTTAACGGTGCCCGCCGAAGAGGCAGGGACATCCATCGTGGCTTTATCGGATTCCAGCGTGACGAGGGCATCGTCAACATTTATGACATCACCCGGTTTGATGAAGACTTCAATGACCGGGACTTCGGCAAAATCGCCAATGTCCGGCACCTTGAGTTCAATGAGTTGGCTCATGCGGGAATCTCCTTACAGCGCAACGCGGCGGAAGTCTGCCAGCAACTGAGCCAGATAGACGTTAAAGCGGGTAGCCAGTGCGCCATCAATGACACGATGGTCTGCGGTGAGCGACAGCGGCAGGGTCAGGCGAGGTACGAATTGCTTGCCATCCCAGACTGGCTTCATGGCGCTCTTGTTCACGCCGAGAATGGCTACTTCCGGTGCGTTGACGATCGGTGCGAAGTAAGTGCCGCCGATACCGCCGAGCGATGAGATGGTGAAACAAGCCCCTTGCATGTCGGCAGGCTTCAGCTTGCCGTCACGCGCTTGCTTCGCCAGGTCGCCGGATTCTTTGGCGATGTCGAAGACCGATTTTTTATCGGCATTTTTGATCACGGGAACGACCAGGCCGTTTGGCGTGTCGGCGGCGAAGGCGATGTTGAAATATTGCTTCAGCACCAGGTTGTCACCGTCCAGAGAGGCATTGAACTCCGGATACTTCTGGAGCGCCTTGACGCAGGCTTTAATCAGGAAAGCTAGCATGGTCAGCTTGGTCTCGCCGCTCTTTTCACTCTCCTTGTTTAGCTGAACACGGAAAGCTTCCAGGTCGGTGATATCCGCATCTTCGTGATAGGTCACGGCTGGAATCATCGCCCAGTTACGTGAGAGATTCTGTCCGGAAATTTTCTTGATGCGCGAGAGCGGCTGCACGTCGATCGGACCAAATTTGGCAAAGTCGACTTTGGGCCACGGCAGTAGATCCAGACCGCCACCGTTTCCACCTCCAGTGCTGGCAGGGGTTCTGCCCGGAACGATGCCAGTGCTCATGGCGTCTTTGACAAAACCCGTGATGTCTTCACGAAGAATACGGTTTTTGGGGCCACTTGGCTTTACCTGGGTCAGATCAACCCCCAGCTCGCGGGCGTAAGCACGGATACCCGGGCTGGCATGGATTACGCTGCCAAGCGGAAGGCTTGGAAGGCTGGCTGTGTCAGAGCTCGTTGGTGCAGCCGCCGCAACAGCCAGTGAAACCGGTGCAGAAGCCGTTGCGGCGGGGATGGCGGTCTGCGCCGGGGCGGGTGCAGTTGCTACTGGGACTCCCGCGCTTGCTGATCCAGCACCACTTTCCAGTCGCACAATGACCGAGCCTTCACCGACCTTATCGCCGAGTTTAACCAGGACTTCTTTTACCGTGCCGGCGGCAGAGGACGGCACGTCCATTGTCGCCTTGTCAGATTCGAGCGTCACCAGCGCGTCGTCCACTTTGACGACATCGCCCGGTTTTACGAAAACCTCAATCACGGGAACTTCCGAGAAGTCGCCGATGTCGGGCACCTTGACGTCAACTAGGCCACCAGCCACCGCGGGTGCGGTGGGTGCCGGGGCCGATGCGGGCGACGGAGCGGGTGCCGCTGCTGGCGGACCAGCCGGCGTGGCTGTGCCTGAATCTGTGGCTTCGATACGCACGACAACGGTGCCTTCACCAATCTTGTCGCCGAGTTTGACCAACACTTCTTTCACCATGCCGGCAGCAGAAGCGGGAACGTCCATGGTGGCTTTGTCGGACTCCAGCGTTACGAGTGCATCATCGACCTTGATGATGTCGCCGGGCTTAACAAACACTTCAATGACGGGGACATCGGTGAAGTCGCCAATGTCCGGAACTTTAATATCAATCAGTTGGCTCATGTTGGTGTCTCGCTTAAACCGTCATCGGGTTAGGTTTGTTCGGATCGAGCTGATACTTGTTAATGGCAGCAGCGACCTTGTCGCGACCAATAGCGCCATCATCGGCCAATGCTTTGAGGGCAGCCACGGTAACCCAGTGACGATCGACCTCGAAGAAGTTGCGCAGATGTTCGCGGGTATCGGAACGACCGAAACCATTGGTGCCGAGGGCGATAAAGGTTTTTTTGATGAACGGACGGATCTGCTCGGCATAGAGCTTGATGTAATCCGTAGCTGCGACCACCGGGCCGTTGGTGCCGCCCAGTTTCGATTCCACATGCGACATGCGTTGTGGTTCTGTTGGATGCAACATGTTCCAGCGTGTCACATCTTCACCATCACGCGCCAGCTCGTTGAAACTCGGGCACCCCCACAGATCGGATTCCACGCCCCAGTCATTACGCAGCAAATCAGCGGCAGCAATCACTTCGCGGAAGATAGTGCCTGAACCCAACAGCTGGACACGAGGCGCGTTCCCAGCGGCACCCTTGCGGAAGGCGTACATGCCTTTGATGATATCGGGAGCAGCACCGGCCGGCATCTCTGGGTGCTCGTAGTTCTCGTTCATCACGGTCAGGTAATAGAAGACGTCCTCCTGATCGACGTGCATACGGCGCATCCCATCCTGAACAACGACAGCAACCTCATACTGGAACGTTGGGTCGTAGGAGACGCAGTTCGGGATCATGTTCGCCAGGAGCAGACTATGGCCGTCTTCGTGCTGGAGGCCCTCACCGTTGAGCGTGGTTCTGCCGGCTGTACCACCAATCAGGAATCCACGAGCACGCTGGTCACCCGCTGCCCAGCACAAATCGAGTGTCCGCTGGAGGCCGAACATGGAGTAACAGATGTAGAAAGGGATCGTTTGCACGCCATGTACCGAATATGAGGTAGCAGCAGCGATCCAATCACTCATAGCACCCGCTTCGTTGATGCCTTCCTGAAGAACCTGACCATCCTTACTTTCTTTGTAGAACATCAGCTGGTCATGATCTTCCGGTACATAGTTCTGACCTTGCTGGTTCCAGATACCCACGGCACGGAACATGCCTTCCATACCAAAGGTGCGAGACTCATCGGGCACGATCGGAACGACCCGCTTGCCGATGGTTTTATCGCGCACAATGGTGTTGAGCATGCGAACAAATGCCATCGTTGTGGAGATCTCACGCCCTTCGGTTGTTGCCTCAAGCAATGGTGCAAATGCATCCAAGGAGGGCACAGGCAAGCTCTCTGCTTTAGTGCGACGTTGCGGTAAGTAACCACCCAATTCTTGACGTCGCGCTTTCATATACTCAAGCTCTGGACTGCCCTCCGCAAATTTCACCAATGGCATTTCTGCTAGCTGCTCGTCTTTTACTGGAATCTCAAAGCGATCTCTAAAGCGACGAACATCATCGTCGTTCATTTTCTTGGCTTGGTGCGCAATATTCATTGCTTCACCAGAGCCACCCATACCGTAGCCCTTAATAGTGTGAGCCAATATCACTGTCGGCTGATCTTTATGGTTTACAGCCGCATGAAATGCTGCATACACCTTGTGAGGATCATGACCGCCACGATTTAATTGCCAAATCTCATCATCGCTCCAATCCGCCACCAATGCTTTGAGCTCAGGAGTATTGAAGACGGTTTCACGCACATAAGCGCCATTCTTGGCCTTCATGGTTTGGTATTGACCATCCACAATCTCACCAAGGCGTTGCATCAAGATGCCCTTTTTATCACGAGCAAATAAAGCGTCCCAATGGCCACCCCAAACCACCTTGATGACATTCCAGCCAGAACCACGGAACTCACTTTCTAGCTCTTGAATAATTTTGCCGTTACCCCTTACTGGTCCGTCAAGGCGTTGCAAATTGCAATTAATAACAAAAATCAGGTTGTCTAATTTTTCGCGACCAGCCATTCCAATTGCACCAAGAGATTCTGGCTCATCGGTTTCTCCATCACCCAAAAACGCCCAAACCTTACGGCCTTGTTCCTGAATGAAGCCGCGATCTCTTAAGTACTTCATAAAGCGCGCTTGATAAATGGCCATGATAGGGCCAAGACCCATCGATACTGTTGGGAACTGCCAGAAATCTGGCATTAGCCATGGGTGTGGATAGCTTGAAATGCCCTTGCCACCAACCTCTTGGCGGAAATTATTAAGCTGGTCATCGGTCAAGCGACCCAACATATATGCACGAGCATAAACACCTGGCGCAGAATGGCCTTGAACAAAAATGAGATCACCGCCATGCTCTGCCGAAGGAGCATGCCAAAAATGGTTGTAACCTACATCGTACAAAGTGGCAGCAGATTGAAATGAAGAAATATGGCCGCCCACATTGGTATCTTTATTGGCTCGCAATACCATTGCCATCGCATTCCAACGAGTGTATGAACGAATGCGGTGTTCGATATTTTGATCACCAGGTAAGCGAGCCTGATTTTCTACAGGTATCGTATTGATGTACGGCGTCTCCGCATGAAATGGTTGCACTACGCCATTGACTCGCGCATGAGAAATCTGCTGATCAATTAAGTAGGCAGCGCGCTGAGGTCCTTCGTTATGAATGACGCCATCCAAGGCTTGCAACCACTCTTGTGTTTCAACAGGATCGGCATCCTGTTGATTCTGTTTACCTAGAAATTGTTCTGGAACCGCTGCCATAACTTGTCTCCAATAGTTATTTCAATTGTTGGCCTTATGCCCGTACGACATTCACTCTATAGACAACATTCTAGGAAGGTAAATCGGTGTATACAAGAAATTTTCCACATAATGGGAATATTTCTCACTATATGAAATTATATTGCACTGCAAATCAAAGGGTCAAGAAGTTAAAAAGGGATTA
>JALRGK010000231.1 GCA_023253415.1 Rhodocyclaceae bacterium | reverse complement strand
ATGTGCACCCCCTGAGCGTAGTAGCGCACCAGCTGGCAGATGCCTGGCGTGTTATCCGGATTCGGAATGATTTTCAGCAGATAATTCGGCGTGGCCATCATTTTCTTGGCTTCGGCCTCCGCATCCAGCGGCGTGTACTTGTAACCCATCGTACCGTTGGCAACGCGTATCGAACCGTAATCCAAGGTGCCCACCAGCGCATCACTTTCAATCGCCAGCTTGGGGTGCGCAATTTTCTTCGGGAAGCCCCAGAGTTCACGACCGCCCAGCGTCGCGGCCGCATCATCCAGATACAGATAGTTGCTGTATCCACCTGCCTTGCCATCCTGATCCACAATCGAAAGTATCTGCCCCGACTCCGTGAAATCCCCGAACCCCGAAGCACTTGGCATACGGATGAACTCGTAGTTCACAATCGGATCTTTAAACGTCAGCGGTTCAGGCAATGCCTTGCGAAAAGCCTCCGGATCGGTGCGATAGCTGATGATAAAGAACTCGCGATTAAACATCTCATAAGGGCCCTTTGAAAAAGCCGGGCTCAGATACGGCATGCCGTACGCGTTCTTGCGGATTTCTTCAATCTTCATTCTGTGGGTCTCCTGGGAAATTTATTGTAAAAATATCATCGGCTGTCGACGTACTATACGCCACAACTGTTGCAAATTTTATTCTGCATCAGGTAGGGTCAGTTTCGCTTTCGTTTGCTTTTCTAGAACAAATGACGTGCCGAGATTGTCATTCATCATCTGGCGCAAGGTACCCGGCGTGGTCATACCGTCATCGGTCGGCGACTGCGTGACCGGCGCTTCCCACTGCCAGCCGCCCCCCATCGCCTTGTACAGCGAGATCAACTGCACCGCTTCATTATTCTGAGCCTGCACCAGGCTGATCCGGTTATTGTTCAGCGTGATCAGCGACTGCAGATACTGGAATTCCGGCTGGATCCCCACCTTATAAAGCACCTGGTTATTGGCAAACACCTGCTGCTGCGCCTGCACGGTATCCTGCAGCTTGCCGCGCTGATTCCGGTAATTATCAAACCCGGTCAATGCCTTTTCAACATCGGTCATAGCCGAGCGAACGGCCTTTTCATAAGCCAGCCGATCCTGCTCACGGGTTGCATTGGCCAGCGCCAGACGCGACTGCAACTGGCCACCGGTAAACAGCGGCTGCGCCACATTGACGGCCCAGCTCCAGATATAACTGCCGGGGCTGAACAACAAGGCCCATGGGCCGGTATTTAGACCAATGCCCAGAGGAATGCTGAAATCCGGCATAAAAGCGGCCTCTGCCACACCGATCTCGGCAGTCGAGGCCGCCAACACCTGTTCGGCCTGCCTGATATCCGGACGATTACGTAACATCTGCGAGGGCAACGCGGCAGGCAAAGGCTTCCGCGTTAGTATCGGGGCACCCGGTTTTTCCAGCGATTTCTGCAAATCGAGCGGAAACCCACCCGCCAAAAAACTGCACTGATATATCGCCCAGTCCCTTTGTGCTTTGAGCGGCGGCAACTGACTTAATTGCAGCTCATAGGCCTGCTCAAATTGAGCGAGGTTCAGATCACTGTCGATACCGCGCTTGAGCAGTAATCGGGTGAGCTCGAGACGACGCTTTGAGGCCTCAATGGCTTTCTCGGTATAGTCAATCTGGGCCTGCAGTGTCCGTAAATTGCTGTAGTAACTGGCGAGTTCGCTGGTCAACGACACAAGTACGTTGCGACGGTATTCCTGAGCGGCGCGGACACGCGCCACCTGTGACTCGGTGCTGCGCTTGATCTTGCCGAAGACATCGGTTTCCCAGGTCACACCCAACGGCACTTCCAGATTTTCCAGCATACCCAGACTGGTGGCCTTATTGTTCGCCCCACTCTGCTGCCGACCAATCGTCGGATTCAGTGACACCTGTGGAAAGAGTTGCGACTGGGCGTTCACTGCCTGCGCACGAGCCTGCTCGATGCGTTGCGTGGCAATCAGTACATCCCAGTTATTCTCCACTGCAGTGCGCATGATCTGGTTGAGTACCGGGTCATCAAATACTTCCCACCAGCGCATGATGTCTGCCTGCAATGCGGCATCATCAGCACTCGCTATCCCATTCATCAGATCCGGCCGCGAGAAGCTGGTCGGCAACGCCTCGTTGGCCGGCGGCACAAAATCCGGCCCCGTCATACACCCGGACAACAACAAGCCCGCGGCCAGCCCGAAGCCCGCAATGCCCGTTCGGCGCTTGCGTATCAGATGTTGAACTCGAGCCATCGCTGGATCCAGTCAAGCAGCGAGCGCGGTTCCAGCAAACGCTGGGCTTCCGGGCCCGCATCCACACTGGCCGTCAACCCGGCAGCGAGAAACACGCCCTCCGGCACATTGGTAATGGCAATATGCACGGGAATCCGCTGCGCCAAACGAATCCAGGCATCAATCGGATTCACATTCTGCAGCCCCTGATAACCCGGCGTGTTGTTCTGATTCAAAACACCGCGGCCGATGCTTTTCACCTCGCCCTGCAGAATCTGCGGATAAGCAATCAGTTTGATGGTTGCCTTGGCGCCTACCTTCACATTAATCAGCTTGATTTCTTCGAAATAGCCTTCAATCCAGAACGTTGTGTTATCAACAATCTGCATCTGCGACTGCCCGGACGACGCATAGTCACCCATGCGCAACCGCATGTTGGTCATGTAACCATCGCATGGCGCCACGACTTTGGTTCGGTACAGATTGTACTTTGCCAAATCCAGCGCTGCCTTGGCATTATCCACCGCATCCTGCGCCACTTCGGCATCCGTCTCATAGATCTGCTTATCCTGCACCGATACCGCGCCCTGCGCATTCATGCGCATCTTGGCCAGTGACTTCTGC
>JALRGK010000202.1 GCA_023253415.1 Rhodocyclaceae bacterium | reverse complement strand
AAGAGTTACCCGTATTCTCTTCTTTGGGCATGGCCTAGTAAAAAGGCTTGCCAAGCAAAACCGACTCCCTTATAATTCGCTCCGCTGTTCCTCGATAGCTCAGTCGGTAGAGCGCCGGACTGTTAATCCGTAGGTCCCTGGTTCGAGCCCAGGTCGAGGAGCCAGAGAATTCAAGGGGTTGCATTCGAAAGAATGTGACCCCTTTCTCATTGGGTGCGCACTTACCCGCTTACGGTTGTGTTCGGATGCTATACAGCAGCTTCTTGGCATCATACAAAGCTTCCTGGGTCACAGCAGCAGTACCAATATAAGGCGACCGGTTCTGAGATAACAGTTGCATTGTGGCCAGAATGCATAGGATCGTTAATATCATCGAAATCATCATGGCTCTTGGCCGTCGTATGTGGACAACGCCAATGGTGACAAGGGTGATGACGGCCAGCATGATCGGTGATGCCCATTTCGAGGCTGCAATACCATCATGGGCCAGAGATAGCCGTTGCTGACGGCTCTGCCGGAGCAACTCAAGTGCATTATCTAACCGGATCGCCACGTATTGGGGCAAACTCGGATCACTGCCTATTTTGGCGATGTTGAAATCGAGTGCTTCAAGTTCTGGCAGCGCGCTCTCTTTATTCGGGTGATCTTTAAGCATCATTGCCTGCCATTCGCGATCTATGACCGCATTGATATAGTTTTCAGTTGCTTGACTCAAGTATTGTCCGCGCTCCCCCAGATTGGGCGCGAGCAGGATCACGCTGCGTAACGCAGATGCTTCGCGTATGAGCGCCTGCTTGGCGTCATAGTGTTTTTGCCAGATATCAGTGGCTAGTGCAGAAATAAATAGTGCAAACATGATGGCCGGCAAAGCCAGAAAAGGCGGTACGACATCTTCACTGCTTTTGAACCATTCGGATACAGGGGACTTATTGAGTAGCCAGTACGCGCCGAAGAAGACGAGCAGCAACACCACAAGGACGACCCACGTATAGCCGTGCTCTTGCAGGTTGAAGTGATAAATGATGAATTCAGCCAGCATGGGATTTCCCCCCTCGATAGCACTTATCGATATGATGAGATGGCTTTTTGATGCCATATCCCTTGGACGGTAGCAGATGTATGTTTCGGAAACAAACATCGTTCCAAGAGCCGACGTTGAATATGCGCCATTTGGTGCACTGCGGGTAGACCTTAAGAAAACCTTAAGGCATCATGGCGAGCCATGCCTAAAGCAGAACATTCCTTGCTCCCTCGCCTGCGTTATATCCGGCTATGCCTGCCGGCATGCGCGTTGTGGCTTTGCGTTTCGGCAACCCATGCAGCCAGCATTGCACCGGTATCGATTGGTTACCTTGAAGCAGAAAATGTCGCGTTGAAGCATAACGCGCAGATTCAGAATGCACGAGCCGCGCTTGAAGGTGCCCAGGCAGACCTGATCACCGCCGGCGCACGTCCGAATGCCGTGATGTCCGTGAATACCTCGGGGGTCGACAAAACCCAGTACCAATATGGCACACGCCTCAATGCACTAGACACCATCGTTCGCATTGACCAACCCTTTGAGCGCGGGAATAAGCGGGATTTGCGTTTGGCCAAAGCGACAGATCTGGGGCAGGCAACCGTATGGGATATGCACGACACCATCCGCCAGGAGCGCTTCCGCGTTGTGAACGCCTGGCTGGACCTGCGCGTTGCCGAGCAGCGCTATCAGATTGCGGAATCCAATAGGGCACATGCGGATGTCGTACTGGAAAAAGCACGGTTACGCTTCAAGACAGGAGACTTGTCAGGGGCCGATCTGGGACGCATTGAGTCGGATCACGGCCGTCTTCTCGCCGAAGCACAAGCGGCGCAGCGTGATCGTGCCCGAGCCAGCGCCATCCTCTCCAACCTACTGGGCGGTGAAATGCAGCAAGAGCGCATGGCCACCCGGGGTGAGTGGCCTTCTATGATGTCCCGCCAGGAAGCAGAAAAACTCACATCAACGCTGGCAGAGCGCCGACCGGATGTTCAAGCAGCACGTGCTCGCCTCTCTGCTGCCAAACAGAGTGTCGAATTGGCGCGCGCCCAACGTACACGCGATTTCTCAGTGGGTCTGCAATATGAGCGAAACAATCCCACGGTAATTAACTCCGTTGGTGCCGGCATTGCGATTCCTTTGTTTACAGGTAATGATTTTGAAGGCGATATCCGTCGCAGCATGGCAGAGATGACACAGGCTGAGATCGCCATGCTGCAAACCGAACGGACGGCCCGTTCCGAGTCCCTGCTTTATCTGCAGGAACTCGATCAGGCAAATGCCCGTTTTAAAACCTTGCAAGACCAGACATTGCAGTCCGCGCGCAGAACCGACAAAGCCGCGGACATTGCTTACGCACGGGGCGCCATGAGCACCTTCGAGTATCTTGAGGCCAAGCGTGCGTTACGACTTGCCGAGATTGATGCAGTGACTGCCCGAGCCGATGCGGCCAAGGCTGCGAGTGCCATACGGATTCTGGCGGTCGTTTCCGATGCGGCCGTTAGCAGTAATCAACCCACGCATTACGACTCCCCTGTTCAATCGCTGACTCCGGTCAACCTGCCGGATATGAATCGTCAGCTACCAGATCTCCCTGGGGCCAAGCCATGATGAAACAACCTAGAAGCAAATTACAGCGAGCCTGGCGCCTCATGATCTCCGGCTCTCTGGAATGGATTCGTTCCGATGCAGTCAGTGGACGCATTCAGCGATTCATCGAGCGTCTTCGTCATGATCCGATCCTGGTCCGCCCGGAAACCTATCTCAAAACCAACATTCCACGCTGGAAGGCGCGCTACAAGGAATCAAGCCAGTTCAAGGATCAGGTCTGGTATACCGGTATTTTCATCATTTTTCTGGGCATTGTGCTCTGGTTGTCGATTGGTGGTGCCCCGGACGTTCCTAATATTCGAATCAATCAAAACGAAATCCAGTTCAAAACCGGATCCCCGCAGCTCGCCTTTATCCGGTCGGAACCGGTCGCCCTCTCTCCTTTGCCCACGGGTGCTCCTGTTGCTGCCCGTATCGCTATGGACGAGACCCGCACGGCTCCAGTGAGCCCATCGCTTAATGGTCGGGTAGTTCAGTTACATGCGCAGCTGGGCGATCATGTCGAAGCGGGTGATGCCCTAGTGACGATTGATTCACCAGACTACGGCACGGCACTGACTGACTGGCAGAAAGCCGAGGCCGATGCAAAACGAAAAAGGGCTGCGTTCAGTCGAGCGAAGGAATTGCTTGCCGGTGAGGCCATAGCCCGGCGCGACTATGAGGTTGCTGAAAGTGATTTCCGTATGGCTGATGCCGAGGCTCGGCGCGCCTACCTGCGGATTGCCAACCTGGTGCCCTACGGCAAGCCTGATCCGGATAGCGAACGCCTGACCTTACGTGCCCCTATTGCAGGCACGGTTGCTACGGCCAACATTAATCCGGGGCGTGAGATTCGTGCCGATCAGTCCGAGCCACTCTTTGTCGTGACGGATCTAGCGCACCTCTGGGTACTCGTTGACGCCCCCGAACAGGCCGCGAGCAGTATTCGCGTCGGTGACATCCTGCTGGTTTCGTTTGACAGCATGCCCGGCCAAGTATTCAAAGCAAATGTCACACGTGTATCGCCGGTTCTTGATTCACAATTGCGTCGCGTTCAGATTCGCGCTGAGCTAGATAACACGGATCTGCGCCTTCGCCCGGAAATGTACGGTCGCGCACAAGTTGCCGACCCCAATGCGGTGAATGCCCTGCGCGTACCCCTTTCCGCCTTGAGCACCGATGGTATATACACCACCGTATTCATTGAAGCCGAGCCGGGTATTTTCCGTCGTCAACGCGTCAAAGTGGCATTTCAAGACAACCAATGGGCCTGGCTCCTGCCAGACGAATCGCTTCGGGCTGACGATCGTATCGTGACAACAGGTGCCTTACTACTGGCCTCCGAGTTTTCACAGAGTAGTCGTTAAATGTTGCGCCAGCTGATCAACTTCGCCGTTAGCCAGCGTGCTTTTGTGCTGCTGGCCTTCGCGATCATGGCCGTCGTCGGATTGCGTGCACTCAAAGATTTGCCCATTGAGGCTTTCCCTGATGTCCAGGACGTTCAGGTTCAGGTGATTACCCAGGTGCCCGGCAAGGCACCGGAAGAAGTTGAACGGAGCGTCACATTGCCCATCGAAAGGGAAATGAGCGGTGTGCCGCGCGTTACCCAGCAACGTTCGGTATCAATTACAGGCCTCTCCGTCGTCACCCTGATTTTTAGCGATGGCACACAAGACCGATTCGCACGCAGTCAGGTGCTCGAAAAGCTGCAGGGCGTCACCTTGCCGCCCGGAGTCACCCCCACATTGGCACCGTTAACCACGGCAGTTGGCGAAATCTTCCGGTATGTCATTGAAGCGCCGGCCAATACACCACTCAATGAAATTCGCGCCATTCAGGATTGGGTGGTTCGTCCGGCGTTACGTCGTGTCCCCGGTGTGGCGGATGTCACCAGCTTCGGAGGTACAGTCAAAGAGATCCAGGTCAATGCCGACCCGATTCTGATGCGCCGTTACGGTGTCACACTGAACCAGTTGGCTGACACCCTTGCAACCAATAACGACAGTACGGGTGGTGGCATACTCCGGCGGGGTAATGAAGGCCTTGTGCTCCGAAGCACCGGTCTCTACCGTAGCATCGAAGATATACAGAGCACCGTGATCCGGTCGCAGAATGGACGTGCCGTTCTGATTGGCGATGTGGCCCAGGTTGGCATCGGCGACCATCCGCCTTCCGGCAGCGTGTCGGTCGCGCTGCGCAGTGAAACCGGTGAAGTGACACAACACGAAGGTGTTGTCGAAGGCATCGTCATGATGACTAAGGGAGAAAACCCTGCCATCGTCATTGAAGATCTCCGCGACAGAATCGCGTGGTTGAATGGCCAGGAACATTTGCCCCGTGGCGTCCAGTTGAAGCCGCTTTATGACCGTACAGAATTGATCAATCACACAGTCCATACTGTGACGCACAACCTGATTATTGGCGCCCTGCTGGTCGTTGGCGTCCTCATTGTGTTTCTGCGCAACTGGAAAGTTTCACTGATCGTCGCCAGTCTCATTCCGCTGACCCTGCTCTTTGTATTCATCATGATGGATATCTTCAAGGTCTCGGCGAACCTGATATCCCTCGGTGCCGTTGACTTTGGCATCATCATCGATAGCGCCGTCGTGGTGGTTGAAGCATTGATGGTGCGTATGACGCTACAGACTGGCCCCGAGTTTGATCACCTTGGGCACAATCGCCCTGTATGGCGCCTCAACGCATTAAAGAACACCGTATCCGGACTGGCTTCACCGATCCTGTATTCCAAAGCCATCATCATTCTGGCGTTCATTCCGATCTTTACCTTCCAGCGGGTCGAGGGAAAGATTTTTTCGCCGGTTGCATTAACGCTGTCCTGCGCGCTGTTGGGCGCCATCCTCCTGACGCTCACATACGTTCCTACCCTGCTGGCTTTCATGGCAGATAAAGGGCCCTTACTTGAGCCCCATCTGGAATGGATGGTTCGTTTACAGAAACGCTATCAGGAAAAACTGGATGCGATGCTCGCACAGCCCCGCAAGATCTACATCCGGACTGCGGGTGCCTTATTGGCCTCGCTCTGCCTGGTCCCGGTTGTCGGCACAGAGTTTCTGCCCAAGCTGGATGAAGGCAACATCTGGTTAACCATCATGATGCCGCCTTCAACACATCTGGAACAAACCCGTGATGTCGAACGCTCTGTTCGTGAATACATGATCAGTTTTCCGGAAACCCGCAAGGTCATCACCCATGTTGGCCGACCGGACGAAGGCACAGATCCCAAAGGGCCGAACAACATCGAAGTCCTGGTGGATCTGGCTCCACGGGATGATTGGCGTTTTTCGAGCAAAGAAGAACTTGTTCGCAACATGAGCGACGGCTTGAACGCCATGCCGGGCGTGCCGACTAATTTTTCCCAGGTCATCCAGGACAATGTCGAAGAGTCTTTGTCGGGTGTCAAAGGTGAAATTGCCGTCAAGATTTTTGGCCCCGATCTTAATATCCTCCAGGAAAAAGCCAATCATGTGGCGGGTATTCTGGCCGGTATCGAGGGCGCGGTTGAAGTTGCCGCCATTCAGGTTGGAGGGCAAACTGAAGTCACTGTCATTCCGGATCGCCAGCGGATGGCTCGTCTGGGCATCAACATCGCTGATGTCAATCGTACCTTCGAAACCGCCATGGGAGGTCTCGAAACAACCGGGTTTTATGAAGGGGACCGTCGCTATGACGTCACCCTGAGAATGGGGCCGGATTATCGAGGATCGATCAACGATATCGCGAGCCTAGCGATCCAGATTCCGGACACAAACGGTGGCTCGATCCCACTGGGTGAAATTGCCACGATTGAAGTAAGGCAAGGCGCTTCCCGGATCTCTCGAGAGGCGGGTATGCGTGCCGTATCCGTGAAGGCCAATCTATCCGGACGTGATCAGGGAGGCTTTGTGAAAGAAGCCCAGCGGAAGGTCAAGCGTGATGTCGGCCTTCCCCCCGGATACACCATGACTTGGGGTGGACAGTTCGAAAACCAGCAACGTGCGATGGCGAGGCTCAAAGTTATTGTTCCTGCAAGCCTGCTGGCCATATTCGGCCTACTCTTCTGGATGTTCCGGTCTTATAAGATCGCCGCCGTCATACTGGCAATTGCCCCCACCACCCTAATTGGCGGTCTGCTGGGACTTGCGTTGAGCGGAATGCATTTATCAATTTCTGCTGCCGTCGGATTTATCGCGGTATCCGGTATTGCGATTCAGAACGGCGTGATTATGGTCGAAGAAATTGTCGAGATGCTCCGTAATGGCAAACCCTTCCAGCAGGCCATTCGTGAAGGCGCTGTTCTGCGGATGCGCCCCATCATCATGACAGCGCTCATGGCAGGACTGGGGCTGCTGCCTGCGGCCCTGTCTCATGGCATTGGTTCTGAAACGCAACGTCCCTTTGCTGTGGTGATTGTCGGTGGCATTATTTCAGCCACGATTTGCACGCTTTTTCTACTGCCAGTGCTATTCTCCCGACTGCTCAAACAGGACAAACCTGCCGTTTAATTTTGACTGATCAAACCATGGCCTGCCGAATTCGACCGGAACCCGAATCACCCTGCGTTAATATCTGCCGCATGGATACACAGAATTACTACTGCATCGGTTGTTGGCGTACGCTGGACGAAATCAGGCAGTGGTCGAGCATGACTGCCGACGAAAGACACCGCGTACTTGATGAACTCGCCGCCCGGGTACCCGTCTAATACCTTGCGTTGGGATATTTTCTGCCGCGTTATCGATAACTACGGTGACGCCGGAGTGTGTTGGCGTCTGGCC
>JALRGK010000176.1 GCA_023253415.1 Rhodocyclaceae bacterium | reverse complement strand
ATCCCTAACCCCTGGGTAACGCCGGGGGGGGGTTATTTCCCCGGGCTCAGTACCGCTTTGGCGCGGCCATCGGATGTGGTGCTGATGGTCGGAGCGTTCTCACTGGGGAGTTTCGCCTTGCTCGGTGCGGGCGTCCAGCCGCTTGGCTTCGGTGGGTGTTGCGGGGCTGCTGGTTGTGCGGGCAAGGCCTTACCCATTTCCGGAATCGGTTGGCCCTTGGCGAGAATCTGATAGCGCTCGGTGACGTTGTCAAAAATGATCACATCGCCTTTGGCATCGTCGGTTGACGTCTTGATGTGCGCCTGATCGAAGAAGACGAAGGTGTCGGTGCGGTCGTTATATTCGATGCGTTCCCCCCAGCCCTCCATCCAGCCTTTGCCATCATTCTCACGCTGCTTCACATAGGCCAGTTTCTGCGCCGAACCATACGCAATGCTTTTGCTGAAACCGGCGGCATCCTGTTGGATGCTGACTTTGTCCGATGTGAGCAGTCGGGTGCCCTGGGTCATCCGCACATGGCCCACGTAATGGTAGGTTTTGTGCAGATCATCCATGTCGGCGCTATTCGATGAAAAGTTCATCGGTTTGGTGCTGTCGTTTTTGTCGGCGAGCACGCTGCCGCTGAACAGGAAGACGGGCGCCAAGAGCGAAAGTAGGAAACGTTGCATCATCAGCGTTTATACGACCCGGTGACATTGCTGCGGAAATGGTAGGTCTGGGTCACGTTGTCGGCGTCAAACCCGGTGCCGCTGATCCAGGAACTGCCCTGCTGGACGCGGGCGAAACCCGGGGTGCGGGCGCGTTCCTCATCCACCAGAACGAACATGTGCGGTGCCGTTAACGTGACGGCCGCTTTGCCGCCCTGCGCCGGTCGGTAGGCGCGCACATCCCCGGTCAGATCCACTTCGGAACCATCGCTGTTGATGACGGCCTGGTTGGCGTTGACGGTGGACGCCTCGGTGGTGACGGAGAAGCGTCGTAGAAAAGGTTTCTGAATCACTGAAGTTTCGTCGTCCGGGAAGTGTCGGAGTTCAGCGCCGCGCAGACCGGCTTTACGATTGCCGAGCTCGTCATAACTGATGGCGTCGAAGTTAACGACAATGGTGTCCGGGTCGTGGCGGAAACGGCCGCCGATATCCACCGGTTCCGCCGCAGAGACGACGGCTAACCAGTAGGATAGACCCGCCAGGACGGCCAGTAAGCCGATAGGAAACGCAGCCGTGAACACATCTCGTAGGATGGGTTGAACAACGTTCGGAGCCGTTGGTCGGAACATACTTAATGGATACCGCTGGTTAGAAAAGCATCCAGCTTGCCCTGGGCTTGCAGAATGTGTTCGCAGACGGTGCGCACGGCACCGCGACCACCGTGTTCTTCGGTGACCAGGTGGGCGGCATCGCGCACCACCCTGACTGCGTTGATGGGGGCGGCGGCAAAGGCGCAGGCCTTCATGGCAGACAGATCAATGAGATCATCGCCCATGAATCCGGCCTGGGAAAAATCGAGCCCCATCTCAGATAGCCAGGTGCCATACACCTTGAGTTTGTCGCTGACGCCTTGCGCCAGGTGGGTGATGCCCAGATTCTTGGCGCGGTGTTCGACGGCGGGGGATGAACGCCCGGTGATCCAGCCGACGGTGATGCCTGATTTCTGCAGCATGCGGATGCCGGCACCATCCAGCGTGTAGAAGGTTTTTGTTTCGCTACCGTCCGGCAGATAGGTCAGCGTGCCATCGGTCATGACACCGTCGACATCGAAGGCCATGAACTTCAGTTGCTCGAGTGCGTTCGACATCAGACGACCTTGGCCCGGAATAGATCATGCATGTTGAGCGCACCCTGCAGCGTCCCGGCGGCATCCGCCACCACCAGCTGGTTGATGCGGAATTGCTCCATGAGCGCAACGGCCTCCACCGCCAGTTTTTCGGCAACGATGGTTTTGGGGTTGGCCGTCATGACATCGCCAACGGCGACCGTTTGCAGATTCAGTTGTTTTTCGAAGGCGCGGCGCAGGTCACCATCGGTAAAGATGCCCAGCACTTTCTGCGCGTCATCGCAGACAACGGTCATGCCGAGTCCGCCCCGCGAGATGGCCAGGACG
>JALRGK010000125.1 GCA_023253415.1 Rhodocyclaceae bacterium | reverse complement strand
GGCGAACCGCAATTAACCCTGACGCTGCTTGTGGCGCGGATCGGTGCAAATCACACGCACCACACCTTTGCGGCGGATGATCTTGCAGTTCCGGCAGATGCGCCGTACCGAAGCCAAAACTTTCATTACCTACTCCTTTATATCGACATTCAGCCCAGCCGTGGCTTCCTGTCGGGTTCTTGCGTAGAGATTTAAAACAAAAAACTAAAACTGCTTGCCTTCGTCTTACTTGGCCCGGAAGGTGATCCGGGCTTTGGTCAGATCGTAGGGTGTTAATTGCACAGTGACTTTGTCACCGGGCAGGATCCGAATGTAGTGCATGCGCATCTTGCCGGAGATGAAGGCGTGGATTTCGTAGCCGTTTTCCAGCTTTACCTTGAAAGTTGCGTTGGGGAGGTTTTCCAGCACCTCACCCTGCATTTCGATCAGGTCTTCCTTCGCCATCTTCTTACCGACCGCCTAAACCGCCTTTGAAGTTAGCCTTCTTGAGCAGATTTTCGTATTGATGCGACATTGCAAAGGCCTGCACCTGGGACATGAAGTCCATGGTGACGACCACAATAATGAGCAGCGAGGTGCCGCCGAAGTAGAACGGGACGTTCCACTTGAGAATCAGGAATTCCGGCAACAGACAGACGATGGTGATGTAGACAGCACCAATCATGGTCAGGCGGGTCAGAATTTTTTCGATGTAGCGCGAGGTCTGCTCACCGGGACGAATGCCGGGGATAAAGGCACCGCTCTTCTTCAGGTTATCCGAAGTTTCGCGGGTGTTGAAGACCAGCGCGGTGTAGAAGAAGCAGAAGAAAATGATCGCAGCTGCGTAGAACAGGATGTACAGAGGCTGACCCGGCGACAGACCGGTGGCGATGTCTTTCAGCCACAGCATGTTTTCACCTGAACCGAACCAGCCTGCCAGCGTGGCCGGGAACAGGATGATCGACGAGGCGAAGATCGGCGGAATCACACCCGCCATATTCAACTTGAGCGGCAGGAACGACGATTGACCGCCGTAAAGCTTGTTACCCACCTGACGCTTGGCATAGTTCACGAGAATCCGACGCTGACCACGTTCGACGAATACAACGAACGCCGTGACGACGATGACGATGGCCACGATGACAATGGCGGTCAGCGGGTTCATGGCACCGGTGTTGACCAGTTCCAGAATACCGCCGAGCGAACCCGGCAGACCTGCGGCAATACCGGCGAAAATGATGATGGAGATGCCATTGCCCAAACCACGCTCAGTGATCTGCTCGCCGACCCACATGAGGAACATGGTGCCAGTGACGAGGGTGATGACGGTTTCCAGGCGGAATGCCAAGCCCGGATCAAGCACGAGGCCGGGTTGCGCTTCCAGCGCCACGGCAATACCCAGTGCCTGGAAGAATGCCAGAACCACGGTGCCGTAACGGGTGTATTGCGAAATCTTGTGCTGACCTGCCTGGCCTTCCTTCTTGAGGGCCTCCAGCGCAGGACTGGCGACGGTCATCAACTGCATGATGATCGAGGCCGAAATGTAGGGCATGATACCCAGTGCAAACACGGTAAAACGGGACAGCGCACCCCCGGAGAACATGTTGAACATGCCGAGGATGCCGTCCTTTTGACGCGAGAAAAGATCAGACAGCACCGACGGATCAATGCCCGGGACGGGAATATGTGCGCCGATGCGGTACACGATGAGCGCACCCAAGAGGAACATCAAGCGGCGCTTGAGTTCCCCGTGTTTGCTACCCTGCGTGAGTGCGTTTTGCTGCATGTCTGATCAGTCCTGTATGTCTTAGGCTTCGATCGAGCCGCCAGCGGCTTCAATCGCAGCCTTGGCACCCTTGGTCGCGCCGATGCCCTTGAGCACAACCTTGCGGCTGATTTCACCGGACAGCACCACTTTGGCCGCCAATGCCAGCGTCGAGACTACGCCACACTGCTTGAGCACAGCCAGGTCAACTTCGTCGACCGGGATGGCCTGAAGATCCGACAGGCGGATTTCAGCAACGCGGGCACGCGTCAGCGAGACGAAACCACGCTTCGGCAGGCGACGATGCAGCGGCATCTGACCGCCTTCGAAACCAACCTTGTGGTAACCACCGGTACGCGATTTCTGACCTTTGTGACCACGGCCCGAGGTTTTGCCCAGACCGCTGCCGATGCCACGACCAACACGCTTGGCAGCGTGCTTGGCGCCGGCGCCGGGTTTGATGGTATTGAGTTCCATAACTTCCCCTTAGACGCTTTCGCTCTTCACCAGGTACTGGACCTTGGTGATCATGCCGCGAACTGCCGGTGTATCTTCCAGCACGGCAGACGAGTTCAGACGGCGCAAGCCCAGACCACGCACAGTGGCGCGATGGGACTCTTTGGTGCCAATCGGGCTGCGAACCAGTTGGACTTTCACGGTAGATTGTGTCGTCATGTTCGATCTCCAGTTCAGACACCTTGTTGCGCAACGACAGCGCACGCGAACGCAGCGCATTGGGCAGCATCGTGCCGCCCTCGGACTTGACGGTGTTGGACAGCACGCCACCAGGCGACTGCACCTTGGCGCGAGCGCGCTTGAGAACGATTCCTTCTCCAGGAATCTCCTCTTCGTTGGTGAAGATGCTGTAATCGACCATGACAACACCTCAATCGGCACCGGTGCCGGAACCGTACATCCATTGATCAAGGCCGCCACCGTACCCTTGGCGACGTTTGCGCTCGTTGCGCATCTTGTTCAGTTCAAAGGCTTGACGCTGGTTGAACTCAGCCAGCTTTGCGTCCACGCCCTGCTGACCTTGATTTGCCATGTAGGCCTGGCCCAGCTGACTAATTGCGCCCGCCAGGCCTGGGCCCACGTAGTGCTTGCCAACCATCTCGCCCTGCATGGGCTTCATGGCGTTGCCGCGCAGGGCATCGATCA
>JALRGK010000110.1 GCA_023253415.1 Rhodocyclaceae bacterium | reverse complement strand
TGTCGCGATGCGTCCGCGTGGCGTGCGTTGTAGATAGCCCTGTTGAATCAGGAAAGGCTCCAGTACATCCTCAATCGTATCTCGTGCCTCGCCAATGGCTGCGGCAAGGTTGTCGACGCCGACTGGGCCGCCACCGAATTTTTCAATCACGGCCAGCAGCAGTTTACGATCCATCAGATCGAGGCCGACCGGATCGACATCCAGCATCGAGAGTGCTGCATCAGCGACGATGGCATTGATACCGTCTACCTGTTCGGGGGCACGGATTTCAGCATAGTCACGCACGCGGCGCAGCAGCCGGTTGGCAATACGGGGCGTTCCCCGGGATCGTTTGGCGATTTCCAGGGCGCCATCATCTGCGAGCGCCAGATCGAGCAGACGAGCCGAGCGGGCGACGATCTGCTGTAGATCATCCGGTGCATAAAATTCCAGACGGGCGACGATGCCGAAACGGTCGCGTAGCGGGTTGGTCAGCATGCCGGCACGGGTGGTGGCACCGACCAGGGTAAAGGGTGGCAGATCCAGTTTCACGGAGCGGGCCGCGGGGCCCTCGCCGATCATGATATCGATCTGGTAATCCTCGAGTGCCGGGTAGAGGATCTCTTCGACAACCGGCGAAAGGCGATGGATCTCGTCGATAAACAGCACGTCATGGGGTTCGAGATTGGTCAGCAGTGCTGCCAGGTCGCCAGGTCTCTCCAGTACCGGACCGCTAGTCTGGCGCAGATTCACGCCGAGCTCATGGGCGATGATGTGCGCCAGTGTCGTTTTACCCAGGCCGGGCGGGCCAAAGAGCAGCACATGGTCTAACGCATCACCGCGTTTCTTGGCGGCTTCAATAAAGAGCCCTAGTTGATCCCGTACTTTGTGCTGGCCAGTATAGTCAGCCAGCCGTTTTGGGCGTAACGCGCGCTCTAGGGCCTCTTCCTGTCGCGAGGCGCTGGTGGGGGTGATCAGGCGGTCAGCTGATGCCGAAAAGTCATCCGTCTCGATCACAGGCGCTCCGCATGGGTCAGGGTGTTCCGGTGGCTTAACCACTGGTTGGTAATGGCGACAGCCAGTGCCAGCAGCGTCGGGCCAATGAAAATGCCGACAAAGCCGAAGCCGAGAATGCCGCCAAACGTACCCAGGGCAATCAGCAGGAATGGCAGGCTGGCGGTGTGGGCAATCAGGATCGGGCGCACGACGTTATCGACGCTGCTGATGCCAGCAGCACCCCAGATGGCCATGAAGATCGCCCAGCCAGTCATGCCCTGATCGTATAGCCAGTAGGCTGCACCCATCCAGATCAGTACCGGGCCAGCGGGCAGCATGGAGGTCATGAAGGTTGCTGCACCGAGCAGACCCGCATTAGGTACGCCGGCGATACGGAATCCGATGTAGGCCACCAGACCCTGGGCGGCGGCCGTGCCGAGAATGCCGACCATAACACCAATGATGGTTTTGCCGGCAACGTTCACCATGTGTAAGCCAATGTCACCACTGAGGCGGCGGGCGGCACTGCGTAGCCACATGCCCCACTGTTCGCCATCCCGATAGGCAAAGAAGGCGATGAAGATAGCCAGCAGCACTTGCAGTACCCCATTGGCTATGCCGGAGGCGGCGCTGGTGATCAGTTTGCGGGCGGGTTCATAAATACGTTGAATAATCTCGGATGGTGCACCGGCATCATTCATCAGATGCGTCCAGTATTCCAGCGCATGCTCGCCGATGACGGGTAGGTTGACCAGCCAGTCGGGGGGCGTTGGTATGCCATTCTCAAATTTCTGCCGGACGGTGTCTGCGAGAATCGCGGCCACTTTAGTGGCCTGGCCGCCCAGAAAGAACATTGGGATCAGGATGACAATGGTCAATAACAAGGTCATCAGCCCAGCGGCTAGGTTGGTACGATTGCCCAGACGGGCGACAAGCCAGCTGTAGGGTGTCCAGGTGGCGACGACAATAATCAGCGCCGTGAGCAAGGGGGATAAAAACGGGCGCAACACCCAAAGGACGCCGATAATGAGCAAGGCAACAATCGTGATGCGAGAGATCTGTAAACCGGGTGAGTACATGCGCGATGTCCTTGGCGGGGCCGGTTACTTCAGTCCGGAAAGCTGTTTCAGGGCGAGGCGAATGGCATCGGTGGTGCTGACACCGGCGGGCAGGGCTTTGGTAGCACCCTGTGCTTCTTTTGCATTGTAGCCGAGAGCCACCAGTGCATCGATGGTGTCCTGTAGCGGGTCAGACAGGGTTGTTTGGCCAGCGACCCGCGTGGCGCCTTGACCGGCGACCAGATCCAGTTTGCCCTTCAGCTCGAGCATCAGGCGCTCGGCAGTTTTTTTGCCGATACCGGGGATGCGCGTAAAACAACCCACATCCTGACGCGCAATCGCTGCAGCCAGCTCATCCACAGTCAGACCGGAAAGCACGGCCAGCGCCATGCGGGCGCCTATACCGGAAATTTTGATCAGCTGCCGAAAGGCTGCCCGCTCACTTTCGGTCAGAAAACCGTACAGGAAATGGCCATCTTCGCGAACTGCCATATGGATATGCAGCATGACCGGGGCATCCAGCGCTGGTAATTCGCAGAAGGTATTCATCGACACATCGACTTCGTAACCCACGCCCTGCACATCAACCATAATGGCCGGTGGCTGTTTGCTCAGCAGGCGACCGCTTAAACGTCCGATCATGGGGTGGTTCTCCGTGACGCGGCGGTCATTTTGCTACCGAGTTTCCGCGTGGTTGCATTATCACCGAGCTCTCCGTCGGCCAGCGCCAACAGACGACCACCGCGCTGGCGTCGCCCCGGTGCCGCCAGCTGGCCGAGGCCTTGTGAGGCATGCGCGTGACAAATCGCGCAGGCTAGGGCGTCGGCGGCATCGCTGCCGGGTTCTCCGGGTAGGGTGAGTAGACGCATCACCATGTGGGCAACCTGCTGCTTGGCCGCTTTGCCGTGGCCGACCACCGATTGTTTGACCTGCAGGGCGGTGTATTCGCTGACGGCCAGCTCGCGTGTCACTAGTGCTGTAATCGCGGCGCCGCGGGCTTGGCCCAGGAGCAGCGTGGATTGCGGATTGACGTTCGAAAACACCTGTTCGACAGCGGCAATATCAGGCTGATAGGTTTCGATGATTTCGGTGATACCGGAAAACAGCGTGTGCAGACGTTCGGGCAGATGCTGGCTGCCATCAGATTTGATGCAGCCGCTGGCCACATAACGGAGTTTCTGGCCTTGAACATCAATGACGCCAAAGCCGGTCATGCGCAGCCCCGGGTCAATACCGAGGATTCGGGTAACCGCAGCGGGGGGCGTGCGCGTGACCGTTGACAAGGCATCAGGCCTCGTCAAAAACAGCGCTGGTGTAGACGGCCTGGACATCGTCCAGTGCTTCGATAGCGTCAATCAGCTTCTGCATTTTTACGGCATCATCACCGGTGAGTTCGGTCTCGTTTAATGGGCGCATGGTCACTTCAGCCATTTCCGGTTTGAAGCCGGCCGCGGTGAGCGCATCCTGTACGGCGCCAAAATCATGGGGCGCGCACAAGACTTCCAGTGCGCCATCCTCATGCGTTAGCACATCGTCCGCGCCGGCTTCAATGGCGGTATCCATCAGCGTTGCTTCGTCGGTACCCGGTGCGAACAGGAACTGACCACAATGCTGGAACTGGAAAGCCACGCAACCATCGGTGCCCAGATTGCCGCCATGCTTGGAGAAAGCGTGGCGTACATCGGCGACCGTGCGTGTTTTGTTGTCCGTCAGACAGTCCACGATGACGGCGGCACCATTGGTGCCGTAGCCTTCGTAGCGCAGTTCAACGTATTCAACACCTTCCAGCTCGCCCGTACCCTTTTTAACGGCGCGGTCGATGTTGTCAGCCGGCATGTTGACACCTTTGGCGCGGTCAACGGCCATACGCAGGCGCGGGTTGAAGTTGATATCGCCACCGCCCATTTTGGCGGCAACAGTGATTTCCTTGGCCAGACGCGAAAAGACGCGCCCACGTTTTTCATCCTGGCGACCTTTACGGTGCTGGATATTGGCCCATTTACTATGTCCTGCCATGTTGATTCCTGAATGCGCTGTGTCTTGAATTCTGACAAAAAATAGGGAAGCGCCCGCAACAGCGGGCGCTTTGTACTGCCTTGAATTATACGGCTTTCCTGCTTGTTACGGCAGGGGTGGCCTGCTGTTAACGGTCATGTAGTCACCAGATGTGACCGCAGCGACTTCAGTGCTTTGGCCTCGATCTGGCGCACGCGTTCGGCAGAAACGCCGTACTCGTCAGCCAGTTCCTGCAAGGTGGCACCGCCATCGTCGGCCAGCCAGCGGGCCGTGACGATATGACGGCTGCGCTCGTCCAGCTGGGCCAGCGCCTGCTGCAGGCCTTCGCTCTGCAGGTGATCCCGGTCGCGCCCTTCCAACACGGCCGTCGGTTCCATCGAATCGTCAGCCAGGTAGTCGATGGGTGCGAAGCTATCTTCGTCGGAGACATCGGGGCCCGGATCCAGCGCAATGTCATGGCCGGATAGGCGCATGTTCATTTCGCGGACATCGGCTTCCGACACATTGAGCTGGTTGGCGATGGCTTCGGTGGTCGCCTGGTCCAGATGGCTGGCATTGCCTTTCATACTACGCAGGTTGAAGAAAAGCTTACGCTGGGCTTTGGTTGTCGCCACTTTGACCAGACGCCAGTTCTTCAGTACGTATTCGTGAATTTCGGCTTTGATCCAGTGCATGGCAAACGACACCAAGCGGACGCCCCGCTCCGGGTCGAAGCGTTTGACGGCCTTCATCAGGCCAACATTGCCTTCCTGGATCAGGTCGGCATGGGGGAGGCCATAGCCCAGATACTGGCGGGCGGTGGATACGACCAGGCGCAGATGTGACAGAATCAGTTGGCGAGCGGCATCCAGATCATCCTGATCACGCAGTCGGCGGGCAAGGTTCTGCTCTTCCTGTTCGGTGAGCATGGGGTATTGCTGGACGGCCCGAATGTAGGCGTCCAGATTGCCAACCGGCGAGGGCATCGCGGTCAGCGCATTCATTTTGGGGTTGGCAATAGTCATTGCAGTCGTCGTCATAGGTTCCCTTTCGCTATTATCGTTTTTTTGGCACTCAAAGCAATAGAGTGCTAAAAACGAAAAAAGTTCCCGGGAATCGAAAAAATGCCCGATCAGTTTAGGGAACTACGATCAGGAAGCCAAATGTCAGAAAAAGCACCAGTAAAACAGTGCCCTGCATGAGATTGGTGCGCTCGGTTGCCAGGGCGATGTTGGCGACCCAGAGGGTGGCCAACATCATGACCATCTGGCTGGGATCCAATCCTAGCATCAGGGTGTGACCCATCAGAAGTGCCGAGATCAGAATGGCTGGTACGCTCAATGAGAGGGTGGCCAGGCCGCTGCCGAGGGCGATGTTGACGGCCCGCTGCAGCCGGTTTTTAAGTGCGGCATTAATGGAGGCGAGGCATTCCGGTGCCAGCACCAGCATTGCGACGCAAAGGCCACCTAGGGCAGCAGGCAGGCTTTTCGCCTCCAGTTGGTCATCGATCAGAATAGCCAATTCTTCGGCAAGAAATACCACCAGAAGCAGGTTGCCAATCAGCCAGCCGATGCTGGTGAGCAGTTCCTGCCTTGAGTGCGAGCGTTTATGTTTGCGCGGTGGGGTTTCCGGATCAAAGGTCAGCGGTTCCGGCGCGGCACGATCTTTGAACAGCTGCCGGTGCCGACGTGTCTGGATAAAGAGGAAAATGGCGTAGAGGGCGATGGCGGCCGCTGAGATGTAGATCTCCTGGGCGACGGCCAGGGTTGGCCCTGTGGAAGTATGGGTAAAGTTGGGCAGAATGAGCGTCAATATCGCCAGCGGAATCAGCAAGCCGAGGTAAGTCATGGCACCTTCGGTATTCACGGTCTGTTGGCGGTGGACAAAGGCGCCGATAAACATGGCGAGCCCCAGCATTAGTCCCACGGTAATCATGACCGTGGCCGCAATGGTGTCGCGGACGAAGGTGGAGTTGCTTTCGCTGTGACCCAGCACCGTGATCATGATGGCCACTTCGATGATAGATGCTGATAGCGTTAAAATCAGCGTGCCGTAAGGCTCCCCGAGCATTTCGGCCAGTTCGTCTGCGTGGTGAGTGACGCGAAAAATCGCCGATAGTGTAATCAGAAAGAGGGCGAGTCCGACCAGGCTCTGATAGGGGAGCGCGTTAACGGCAATTGGTAATGCGATAACACCTGCCGCAGTGGCCAGACAGAGAAAAAAGGGCCATTCTGCCTTGAGCCTGGTCATGAATCACTGCCCCAACAGGGCTTCGGCAAAAGCGCGCGCGGTAAAGGGTTGTAGATCTTCCACCTGTTCACCGACGCCCACATAGCGCACCGGTTTCGGACACTGCTTGGCGATGGCGGCAATGACACCGCCTTTGGCTGAACCATCCAGCTTGGTGATCACAAGCCCGGTGACGCCGATCGCCTTGTCGAAGGCTTTGACCTGACCGATGGCGTTCTGGCCGATGGTGCCATCGAGCACCAGCAGCACTTCGTGCGGCGCCGTGGCTTCGGCTTTGTTGATAACTCGACGGATTTTGGCGATCTCGTCCATCAGATGCATCTGGGTTGGTAATCGTCCGGCGGTATCGGCGAGAACGATATCGATGCCACGGGCTTTGGCCGCATGCACCGCGTCAAAAATGACGGCCGAAGGATCGCCCCCTTCCTGGGCGATGACGGTGACATTATTCCGTTCGCCCCATGCCTGCAGCTGTTCGCGGGCGGCTGCGCGGAAGGTATCACCGGCAGCCAGTAGCACTGAATGCCCGGCGGCCTGGAAATGGTGGGCCAGTTTGCCCAGCGTGGTAGTTTTGCCGGCACCGTTGATACCGGCCACCATGATCACAAAGGGTGAGCCAGCCGGCGGCAAAATCTGCAGAGGGGCTTCTAGGGGTTGCAGGAGCTCGGTCAGGCTATCGACCATGGCGGCCTGGATGCTCTCCGGCGTTTGTAGGCTGTGCCGTCGGGCGCGATCGCGCAGATCTTCAAGCAGCGCTACCGTGGCCTCGACACCGACATCGGCAGACAGCAGCAGCGTTTCGAGCTCCTCCAGCAATTCGTCATCGACTTTGCCGCGGGCAAACAGGCCTCGTACGGAACCACCGATTGACTGGCGGGTTTTGGCCAGACCGGCAAAAAGACGTTCACGCCAGGAGCGGCGGGGTTGATTATCGGTAGCGTCAGACATGGCTGGAGAGGTATCCTTCGTAATCTGACGATTCTAGCCTACACCGATCAGCTTATGCGACTTCGATTTGTAATACAGCTTCTTGCCTTTCTGGTGCCCTCACTGACCCTGGGTGCCGGACATGCGGCGGATAACACTTTTGAAACTACCCTTGGCAACGGCATGCGTGTTGTCGTCCGCGAGGACCACAGGGCACCCACGGCGGTACAGATGGTCTGGTATCGCGTCGGCAGCATGGATGAGCATGATGGCGTGACCGGCGTGGCACACGTGACCGAACATATGATGTTCAAAGGGACCCCACGTATTGGGCCCGGCGAGTTTAACCGCCGTGTTGCTGCGTTGGGTGGGCGTGACAATGCCTTTACCAGCACCGATTACACGGCCTACTTCCAGCAGGTGCCGGCCAGTCAGCTGAAAACGGTCATGGGGCTGGAGGCCGACCGGATGCGACACCTGACGCTCGATCCGGCTGGCTATAGCAAGGAAATCCAGGTCATCATGGAAGAACGTCGTATGCGGACGGATGATCAGTCTAGTGCGCGTGTTTATGAAGCCATGAATGCCGTTGTCTGGCAGGCGCACCCCTACCGCCGGCCGATTATCGGCTGGATGAGCGACCTCGAGCAGATGACGGTGCAAGATGTTCGGGACTGGTACCGCCGCTGGTATGCGCCCAACAACGCCATCCTCGTCGTTGTCGGTGATGTGAGCCATCAGCAAGTATTTGATTGGGCTCGTCAGACCTACGGTGCGATTCCGGCACGTGCACTGCCGGAGCGCAAACAGTATGAGGAGCCTGTTCAGGCGGGTGGCCGTCAACTGGAAGTGAAGGCGCCCGCCGATCTGCCGCTGCTGATCATGGCCTGGAAAGCGCCGCGATTGAATGACCCGCGTAAGGATGTCGATCCCTACGCGCTCGAGATGCTGGCCCAGATTTTGGATGGGCATGAGGCTGCACGCCTGCCCGCAGCGCTGGTACGTGAACAGCAAGTCGCCGTTTCTGTGGATGCCAGTTACGACGCAACGCACCGGGGCCCCGGTTTGTTTCTGTTGCAGTCATCACCGCGCCCGGGGCATAGCGTGGCTGAATTGGAGCAATCGATTCGGGCGGTATTGGCAGACGTGGCTAAAAATGGCGTCACGGCGCAGGAGCTGAAGCGGGCGCGCAGTCAGTTGCAGTCTTCCGAGATTTACAAAAAGGATTCGGTCATGGGGCAGGCCATGGAGATCGGTATGCTGGAAACGCTGGGATACGGTTGGCAAAGCAGTACGCTGATGCTCGATCGCTTGAATCAGGTGACGGAATCGGATGTGCAACGGGTTGCGCAAAGTTATTTCACGGATGATCAGCTAACGATGGCACGCTTGGTGCCACAGCCGCTGGATGCGGCCGAACTGGCAGCACGTGCGAAGCGGGCAGAAAGCGTGCAGGCGGGAGGTCGTCACTGATGCAACGAACGGAAAAACGATGGGCGTGGTTGGCCGCGCTATGTGTTGCGACCGGCGTTTTTGTCGGGCAGGCGCTTGCTGCGCCGGTGCAGTCCTGGACAACAGCACACGGGACTCGGGTTTATTTTATCGAAACTCATAGCCTGCCCATGATTGATGTGCAAATCAGTTTTCTGGCGGGCTCGGCCTTTGACCCGGCTGATCAGCCCGGTCTGGCTGCCATGACGGCGGCCATGCTGGACCAGGGTGCTGGTGAGCGCGATGAGAAAGCGGTAGCGGAAACCCTGGCAGATATTGGCGCACAGCTGGGTAGCGGTGCCGGGATGGATAGCGCTTCCATGAGTCTGCGGACATTATCGGATCCGGAGCGTCGTGCAACGGCGGTGAGCCTGATGGTGGATGCTTTGGCGCGCCCACATTTTGATGCAGCGGTTTTCAAACGCGATCAGGCGCGGAGTGTCGCCGCGCTCAAGGAGTCCCTGACCAAACCGCAAGTTCTGGCGCAAAGGGCTTATATGTCAGCCATTTATCCAGAGCACCCTTATGGTCGTCTGACAACGCCGGAGTCGCTGGCCAGGATCGAACGCAATGACCTGGAGCGTTTCTGGCGGCGTCACTACAGTGCGGCTCGAGCCAGTGTTGCCTTGGTGGGCGACCTGACACGGGCCGAAGCTGAAGCGTTGGTGGTCCAGATCACAGAGGCCTTGCCGGCAGATCAGGTTGATGTTCCGAAAACCTTGCCGCCGCCGCAAGCAACCCGTGCCAACACGGTCCGTGTGGATCACCCCGCTTCACAGGCGCATCTGATGGTTGGCATGCCTGCGGTGGCGCGAGATGACCCAGAGCAGATTGCGTTGCAGGTCGGCAATTACACGTTGGGCGGTGGCGGTTTTGTTTCTCTGCTGACCAAAGCGGTACGGGAAGATCGTGGTTACGCCTACAGTGTCTACAGTTACTTCGACCCCAAGCTGGTGGCAGGCCCATTTACGATTGGTCTGGAAACCAAACGAGCACAGGCGAGTGATGCGCTTAGGATAGTCGATCAGGTCCTAGGCGATTTTATCGAGCGTGGTCCCACGGCGGCACAATTGAAAGCAGCCCAGGACAACATTGCCGGAGGTTTTGCCTTACGGATTGATTCGAATGCCAAGTTGGCGGCCAATTTAAACGTGATGGCTTTTTATGGATTGCCAACGGATTGGCTGGAAAAGTATCCGGAGCGTGTCCGTGCGTTAACCGTGGAGCAGGTGCGTTCGGCATTCCGGAAGCATGTGTCGCCGGCGCACCTAGTCACCGTGCGAACGGCAGCAGACTGAATGGTCAAAGCAGCATCCGTGGCCGGTAAAGGGCGTACGAATCAGGTGCGTATTATTGGCGGTAAACACCGCGGCAGGAAGTTGCCGGTAGCCGATGCACCCGGGTTGCGGCCAACGCCGGATCGGGTGCGGGAAACTCTCTTTAACTGGCTGGGACAGAACCTCACGGGTTGGCATTGTCTGGATCTATTTGCCGGCTCGGGCGCGTTGGGCTTTGAAGCGGCATCCCGTGGTGCAGCATCGGTGGTCCTGGTCGAACAGTCCACTTCGGTGGTGCGGGGTCTGCAGGTCGCCGCTGGTGTGCTGAAAGATCCGGCAATTCGTGTGGTCTGCGCTGATGCTGTTGAATTTCTGAAAAAGTCAGCTGCATTGCCGCCCCTGGATTTGATATTTCTCGATCCGCCCTATGGACAGGGTTGGCTGGACCGGATCATGATGCAGGTGTTGCCGCTGCTCGCTAGCGATGCGCGTCTCTACATCGAAGCCGAAACGGCGCTGCCCGATCACCTTGCGCCGGGTCTGATCTGTTTGCGTCGTGGGCAAGCTGGCCAGGTGCATTATCATCTTTATGGTTACGATACCAATACAACTGACACCGTAAATACAACCGATACCGGATCAACCTGACATGCTGAAACGTGAAATCGCTATATACCCCGGTACCTTTGATCCGCTGACCTGTGGTCACGAAGATCTGGTGCGCCGAGCGGCCGAACTGTTTGATGAGGTGGTGCTCGCTGTCGCCGAAAGTCCGGCAAAATCGCCGATTTTTAGTTTGCAGGAACGGATCGATATGGCGCAGGCTGTGCTGGCGCCGTTAGGCAATGTTCGGGTTGTTGGCTTTGCGGGGTTGTTGATGGATTTTGTGCATGCCCAGAAAGCCAAGGTGCTGATTCGCGGCTTGCGCGCCGTCTCGGACTTCGAATACGAGTTCCAGATGGCGGGGATGAACCGACGCCTGTATCCGGAGGTGGAAACCGTGTTTCTGACGCCGGGTGAGCGTCATATGTTTGTGTCGGCGACCATGGTCCGTGAAATTGCTCGGCTGGGCGGTGATGTCAGTTCGTTCGTCTCGCCGCACGTCAACGCCTGTTTTGTGGCACGCGGCTGGGGGAAACCTTCTCCCTGATGGCTGTGGGGTGGCTAAAAAACCGCTGATCGGCGAGAATCCCATCTTTACTGTTTTGTTGTTCAGGAGTCTGCCATGTCGCTCATGATTACCGATGAGTGCATCAACTGTGATGTCTGTGAACCGGAATGCCCGAATGAGGCGATTTCCCAGGGACCGGAGATCTATGTGATTGATCCCAACAAGTGCACCGAGTGCGTGGGCCACTACGATGAGCCGCAGTGCCAGCAGGTCTGCCCGGTCGACTGCATTCCCAAGGACCCGGCGCACGAAGAAAACCAGGAGCAACTCTGGGCTAAATACGAGAAGCTCACGGGTAAGTAATTATTTCTGGCAGTGCGGGCAGTAGAACGTTGATCGCCCTGCCTGCCGGATGCGCCTGATAGGTTTGCCGCATTTAACGCAAGGCGCGCCTTCGCGTTCATACACCGCGCATTGCAGCTGGAAGCAGCCCGCGCCGCCATCCGAGTGCACATAATCCCGAACGCTGGAGCCACCGGCAGCGACGGCGGACGAGAGTGTCTGCCGGACAGATTCAGCCAGGCGGTCGCAGCGTGTTGCGCTAATCCGGTTGGCTGTACGCAACGGAGATATGCCCGACATAAACAGGCTTTCCGCCGCGTAGATGTTCCCGATGCCGACCACCAGATGGCTGTCCATCAAGACTGGTTTGATCGGACCGGTCCGCTTGTGCAGATGCTTGTGGAGCCAGGCACCATCAAAACCTGCTTCCAGAGGTTCAATGCCCAGCACAGCCAGCAGCGGATGGTTTTCCAATGGTGCGTCGTCATCGTGCCAGAGCAGCGCGCCGAAGCGTCTTGGGTCGCGCAGTCGTAACACCTTGTCTCCGAACACAATATCGACGTGATCATGGGGTTGTGGCGCGATATCGGGACTGACGATTCTTAGACTACCGGACATGCCCAGGTGCAGTATCAGGCTCGCGGTCTTGCCGTTGGGCAGATGATCCAGGTCGAACAGCAGGTATTTGCCGCGTCGCCGGATCGCTGCAAGACGCCCCCCTTGTAATTTTTGCCCTAGGCGCTCCGGCAATGGGTAGCGTAGGCGAGAGGTGCGAGTGATGGCACCGGTCATGAATCGGCCGGTGAGTTCCGGTGCTAATCCAAGTCGGCTGACTTCTACCTCGGGAAGTTCGGGCATTGTGACGTCCTGTCGCGATATTTCGGTGAAATGCGCATAAGACGGGATAAGATAACGCCACCATGCCGTTTAAACCAAGTTTTTTGCTGCCGCATACGAGATTTTCCCGTCAGACTCCCTCGGGGGCTCTACGGCAGACCCTGCTATGCGCCGCGTTGTTTGTCACCGGTTCGGTGCGAGCCGATGTGCCCCCCGCCGATGTGATGGTAGACACCCCACCACAGGTGGTCTTTGAGGTGGTGTTGGCGGAGATCGCGCTGAAACGCGATAAGCCGCAGGTTGCGCTCGCCGCCTATGCGGATTTGGCTTTGAAATATAATGATCCGGATATTTTCCGCAGAACGATGGAGATTGCCGCGCTGAATCGGCAGCCTGATCTGATGCTGGAAGCCGGGCGTTTATGGGTGCAGAAAGAGCCAGATAACATAGAGGCCCTGAACCTGTTGGCCTCCACACAGATTCTGCTCGGACGCTATGGTGAGGCGCAACCAACGCTGCAGCGCTATTTTGAAAAACTATCCCCGGAGCGACGTGCTCCGGAGCTCCTGCGTTTGGGGCAACGCTTTCCGGCACAGGCCGATCCCCAGCGCGTACAGGCGCTGGTCGATGACGTGACGCAACCCTACCTCATGATGCCAGAGGCACAGTTGGCGCGGGCTCAGGCTGCGTTGCGGGCTGGAGATGATGCAGCTGCAATGGCAGCGGTACGGGAAGTGCGTCGTTTACAGCCGGATTCCGAGCCGGGTATGGTGCTCTACGCGCAGCTTTTGTCCAAACGTTCCCCGGTGGCTGCTCATGAGGCGTTTGTCGATTATCTGAAACGCTACCCGGAGGCCGCGCCAATCCGCGCGCTTTACGCCCAGCAGTTACTGGTGGCCGGTAAGTTACCCGAAGCCCGCGCACAACTCCGCGTGCTCGTTGATCAACCCGTGATTGCCCCTGAACCCTTGTTCGCGGCAGCGGCGATTGCTGTGCAGGCGCAGGATCCACCATTGGCGGTGCAGGCATTACAGCGCTTGTTGACGGTTGATTCGGTGGACACCTCGTTGATCGAGTACAACCTGGGCCTTGCGTATGAGAGTGGTGCTGAACTATCCCGGGAGCACAATGACCCAGCATCGACACCGACGATGGAATCGGATGCCATCATGCATTACCTCAAGGTGCTCCCTGGAGAGTACTACGTGCCGGCCCGCCTGAGGGCGGCCAATTTGCTGGTGCGTCAGGGGGATATGAAGGCGGCCCGGGCGCTGCTGCAAACAACGCCTGCGCGGAGCGACGCCACACGGACCGAACTGGTGATTGGCGAGGCAACCTTGTTGCGTGATAGCGGGGATGTCAATGGGGCATTTGTCCTTCTGGAACAGGCATTAAAACGGTCGCCCGATAACATCACGCTGCGTTACGAGTACGGTATGCTGGCCGAACGCGTCGGCAAAATGGCGGTCTTCGAGAAAAGCATGCGAGAAGTGATCCGGAAGGATCCGAAATATGCTCAGGCCTACAATGCGCTGGGCTTTACCTTTGCGGATCGCAATATCCGTTTGAAAGAAGCGCGTGGACTGTTGGAGAAGGCGTTATCGTTGTCGCCTAATGACCCGTTTATTCTCGATAGCATGGGGTGGTTGTGCTACCGGGAAAAGAATTACGGGGTGGCGCTGGATTATCTGAATCGTGCCGCGGCGCTGCGGGCAGATCCCGAAATTGTGCTACATCAGGTCGTGGTGCTTCAGGCGATGGGTCGAACGGAAGAGGCGGCTCGTGTCTGGCGCGCGGGCATGCAGCGCTTCCCGGAGAATGAGGCACTGCGTTCAGAGGGAAAACGCCTGGGTTTGAATGAGCCGACGGCCGTGCCTGGGCAGTCTTTATGAGTCAGTGTTCGTTCATTCGTTATGGGCTGCTGATGGGCCTTGTGTCGTTGCTTCTGGGGGCTTGTGCGCACGTGCCCGGGCCAACGCAGGCTCAGGCCTCAATGGTCTCGGCCGATGCCCATCAGTGGCAGCTGGGCGGACGTTTTGCGGCCGGGCAGCGTCTGCCAGCGGATCGTGCTGCCGAACCGGTGGCTGGTCGGTTTGCCTGGCAGCATCAGTCATTGGGCGATACGCTCTGGTTGATTGGGCCGTTGGGTAATGCGCTGGCCCGGGTCGATATCTCACCCACCGGCGTACGTTGGCAGGATGCGGCAGGTCAGCGCGGAGAAAGTCCTAACCTGCGTGCATTGGGGGAGTCTCTGGTCGGGGTGACGTTGCCGGATGTGGCGGCAGATGCGTGGCTGCGCGGCCGATGGCCGGTGCCTGATATCCAGGCGCGGGATGCCGCTGGCCAGGTGCTTAAAGCGGGTGCCGCGGGGTGGTTGTTTGAATATCGTTACGGTTCCCCTGCGCCGGATGCCTGGCCGCTGGCGATTGAAGGTGCCGGGCCGGATGGTTTGTGGTTGCGTATTGCGCTGACCGAATGGAATGGTGTGAGCGATCCCGCCGAGCGGCCTGCGCCTTGAGCTCCGGTTGTCATGAGCTTTAAAATACCCGCCGTTTTGCCAGATCCGGCGCTGGCCATGCGCTGGAACTGGTCTTCGGCCTATCCCGCACCGGCCAAAATCAATCTATTCCTGCATGTGACCGGGCGCCGCCCGGATGGTTACCACACGCTGCAGACCTTGTTCCGGTTCGTCGGTCTGCATGATACGTTGCGTTTTGTGCCCCGTTCTGACAACAACGTGGTGTTGCTTAACCCGATTGACGGCGTGCCTCCGGAAACGGATCTGACTGTTCGGGCCGCAGAGGCACTGCGTCGCGCATCTGGTATTCGTGATGGCGTCAGCATCCATCTGGAAAAGCGTTTGCCCATGGGGGGCGGTCTGGGTGGTGGCAGTTCGGATGCGGCAACGGTACTGATTGCACTGAATAGCTTGTGGCGCCTCGGAGGTAGTCAGGCAGAGTTGCAGTCGCTGGCCTTGCCGCTGGGGGCCGATGTGCCTGTTTTTGTGGGCGGGCACGCCGCCTTTGCCGAAGGCGTGGGCGAAGCGCTGATGCCGGTGAGCTTGCCAGCGGCCTGTTATCTGATTGTTCATCCCGGGGTTTCAGTGCCTACGGCGGGTATATTTTCATCGCCGCAGCTACGTCGAGATACGCCTGCTATGCGGTCGGCGGACTGGTCTGGTGCGTTGGAACACGGGGTCGGTGTCAACGATCTGGAACCTGTGGCTGTTGCGTTATATCCGGAAGTTGCTGCAGCCCTCGCATGGCTTAATGCGCAGCCCGAAACCGGGGGCCGCGTCCGAATGAGTGGCTCGGGCGCGTGTGTCTTTGCTGCCTTCGATGAGGCTGCCCTGGCGGAACAGGTTCTGCAGCGCTTGCCGCTTGCCTGGCGGGGTTGGGTGACGCCTGGTCTAGATCGGCACCCGTTGCATGAGCTGATTCCTGTTTGAGCCAGGTGTAGACCGTGGCGCTACTGAATTTTTGAAAAAGCGTTTTTGGGGGGTGTGCAATCCGGAAATTTTGGATATAATCTTGCCCTCACCGCCATGCGGGGTGAGTCAGTTGGGGAGTCGCCAAGCTGGTTAAGGCACCGGATTTTGATTCCGGCATGCGAAGGTTCGAATCCTTCCTCCCCAGCCACCGAATTGCGGGCAGTTGCGAATGCAGCTGCCCATTTTGTTTGTAGCCCTTTGTGGCATAAGCGCGTGCCGTCGACGGGCACCCCGATTGGTCCAGGAAACCAAAAGGATAGAAACATCATGGCCTTCCAGAACCTGATGGTCTTTTCCGGTAACGCTAACCCGAAGTTGGCGGCCGAAGTTGCTCAACGTCTAGGCTTGCCCCTTGGTCGTGCCGATGTCGGCCGCTTCTCGGACGGGGAAGTGAGCGTTGAAATTCAGGAGCACGTACGCGGCAATGACGTATTCGTCTTGCAGTCTACCTGCCATCCGTCGAACGATAACCTGATGGAGCTGCTGGTCATGGTTGATGCACTGAAGCGTGCATCGGCTGGACGTATTACCGCGGCCATCCCTTATTTCGGTTACGCCCGTCAGGATCGCCGCTCGCGCTCTAACCGCGTACCCATTGCGGCCAAGCTGGTTGCTAATATGTTGGTCGCCGCCGGTGTTGACCGTGTGATGACCATGGATCTTCACGCTGAGCAGATCCAGGGTTTCTTCGATATTCCGGTCGACAACATTTACGGTCTGCCAATTCTGCTGGATGACGTTCAGAACAAGCATCTGGAAAAACCGATCGTTGTGTCGCCAGACCATGGCGGTGTGGTACGGGCCCGTTCACTGGCCAAACGCCTGGAATGTGATCTCGCCATTATCGACAAGCGTCGCCCGAAGGCGAACGTGTCGGAAGTCATGAACATCATCGGTGACGTCACCGGTAAAGATTGCATCATCGTCGACGATCTCGTCGACACGGCTGGCACGCTGTGCAAGGCCGCCGTTGCTCTTAAAGAAAACGGTGCCCGTAGTGTTACTGCCTACTGTACACACCCGGTGCTGTCGGGTGCGGCTGTCGAGCGGTTGAACGATTCGGTGCTCGACGAGCTGGTGGTACTGGATACCATTCCGTTGACCGAAGCCGCGCAGAAGTGTTCGCGCATCCGCCAATTGTCGGTTGCAGAGTTGCTGGCGGAAACCATCCGCCGCATCAGCAAGGAAGACTCGGTCTCCTCGCTGTTTATCGACTGAGGTCATTGGCCTCGGTGTTCCCCGGATGATCTGGTCGCGGATTGTCCAATTTAATGGAGTAAGTCATGAACTTTGAATTTAATGCTACTAAGCGCGATGTGCAGGGAACGAGTGCGAGCCGCCGCCTGCGTCGTGCTGGCCGTGTTCCAGGCGTCATTTATGGCGCAGGTAAACCGGCTGTGTCGTTTGACGTCGATCACAACGAGATCTATCAGTGCCTGCGCAAGGAAGCCTTCCATGCATCTGTTGTGACGGCCAACCTGGACGGTGCCAAAGAGCAGGTTCTGCTGCGCGATGTGCAGCTGCATGCCTACAAACCGCTGGTGCTGCACGTTGATTTCCAGCGCGTTGATGCCAACACTGAAGTTCACACCAAGGTGCCGCTGCACTTCGTGAACGGCGAAGTCTGCCCGGGCGTCAAGCTGCAAGGCGGTATCGTCAGCCATGTGATCACCGAACTGGATGTGGCTTGCTTGCCGAAGTCGCTGCCAGAATTCATCGAAGTCGATCTGAAGACTCTGGAAATGGGTCATTCAATGCACGTCAGTGATCTGAAGCTGCCGGCTGGCGTGCGTGTTGTTCAGCACGGCGCAGGCAACCCGGTTGTCGCTGCTGTTATGGCGGTCAAGGGCTCGAACGCCGACGCAGGCGCAGCGGCCGACGCAGGTGCTGCACCGACGGCTTAAGTATCGTCGGGCCGGAGTTCCCGGCTTTGCAGAGAAAGCCGTGCCGCTCATGCTGCACGGCTTTTTTCATAGAATTGCGTTAACCTTCTGGTGATGACTGCAACGATGAAGTCTCTTCCTATTCGACTGATCGTCGGCCTTGGTAACCCGGGGTCGGAGTATGAGCGCACGCGCCACAACGCGGGTTGCTGGGCGATCGATGACATGGCGCGTGTGCTTGGTGCCAGCGGCTTCGGCACCGACAAAAAGATGAAAGCCGATATCGCATCGGTGCAGCTGGATGGCCGCAAAGTCTGGTTGATGAAGCCGCAAACCTTCATGAACTGTTCCGGTCAGTCCGTTGGGCCATTTGCCCGCTTTCATGACATTCAGCCGCAGGAAATTCTGGTGGTTCATGATGAACTGGATTTGCTGCCGGGGCAGTTGCGCCTGAAGCTGGGGGGGAGTAGTGGCGGGCATAACGGTCTGAAGGATATCCAGTCCGCACTTGGTACGCCCGATTACTGGCGGTTACGCATTGGTATCGGGCATCCCCGTTCGTTACAGTTGAATCAGGGGGTAGCCGACTTCGTATTGCATCGACCACGTCAGGAAGAGCAGATTGACATTGATTGCGCTATCGACAGGGTCGCTGCAGAAACCATTACCCTCGTGCGCGGTGATATGGCGGAGGCGCAGCGCTTGTTGCACCCTGCGCCCAAGGTCGCTTAGCGACCCTAGGTGCGGGCTCGTTACTTAAACGGCCAGAAACCCTGTTGATTTACCGGATTCCGCGGGTCATCACCCTCGGCAATGGCTTTGTTTGACTTCATGGTTGACTGATCGGCGGCTTCCCAGCCACCGCCAAGTGCCATATACAGAGCTACTTGTGACAATGCACGGTCAGACTGGCTGCGCGCCAGGTCCAGTTGTGCTTTGAACAAACTATCTTCGGCATTGAGTACGGTCAGGTAATCGGTATAGCCGTAATTGAACTGCATGCTCGACAGATTGGCGTAGGTTTTCAGGGTGCCTACCTGTTGTTGGCGTGCCGTGACCAGCTTGTTAGTTTGTGTCGTGGCAATGAGTGCGTTGTCCGTATCGCGGAAAGCAGCCTCTACGGATTTCAGATACTGCGACATCAGTGCCTGTTGCTCGGCTTTGGCCCCAACGTACTGGCCATAAATTTCGCCGCCTTTGAAAAGTGGGCCCATGACGATCAGGCCGGCATCCCAGATGCTGGTGCCGCCGCCAAACAGCGAACCCAGCGCTGTCGCAGAGGTCCCTAATGTGCCGGTTAGCGAGATATTTGGGAAGAACTGGGCTTTAACGGCGCCGATCTGTGCATTCGCGGCA
This sequence comes from Rhodocyclaceae bacterium, assembly GCA_023253415.1. Lineage (GTDB taxonomy): Bacteria > Pseudomonadota > Gammaproteobacteria > Burkholderiales > Rhodocyclaceae > Fluviibacter. The sequence goes on along the minus strand of JALRGK010000110.1, from coordinate 8,546 downwards.
ATCAGTTGTTGCTCGGCCAGACGGACATCCGGACGGCGAGCCAGAAGATCGGAAGGTAGTCCGGCCGGCGGTGTCGGTAATATCAGTTGGTCAATTGGCTTGCCTCGCGGAATGGTTCCTGGATTTCGACCAAGCACGAAATTGAGGTTGTTTTCCTGCTCACCAATCGCTTGAACCAGTGGTGGGATAGCTGCTTCAGCGGCATCAACCTGCGACTGAATCTGGGAGACCTGTACCATATTGGCCGTGCCATAACGGAAGCGCAGGTCAAAAATGCGCATTGTGGTCTTGTAGTTTTCCAGTGTTTGCTTAGCAACCGCCAGTTGCTGATCGAGCGAACGCAAGGTCACATAGATGTTGACCACTTCACCGGCAACGCTGAGGGCAATTGCCTGACGAGTCGCAATAGCGGCGGCCTCTTGAGCGCTGGCCGCCTCATATTGGCGTCGTAGGCCTCCAAAGACATCAAGCTGCCACGTGGCCGGTAAAGCCATGGTGCCTATCGTGGTTAGGCTGCCAGGTGTGCTAGTAACAACCGTTTGATCCAGGCCCATGAACTTGCCGCGCTCGGCAGCACCGTAGTACTCGACCTGCGGGAAGAATTTGCCACGGGTGGTAATGAGCTGGCCACGTGCTTTGCGCACGCGGGCGATCGTAGACTGCAGATCCCGGTTGTTTTGTAGGCCCGCCTCAACCAGATCGTTCAGTACGGGATCATCGAAACCTTTCCACCAGGCATCGCTGGCCAGCGCGGCGGCGTTGAAATCCTTGGCAGCCACTTCGGCGGTGGCCGCTGAACGGAACTTTTCAGGCGCATTCGTGTCCGGTCGTTCATAGTCCGGGCCTACGGCGCAGGCAGAAAGCAGAGCGCTGCAGGTGAGCACCCAGAGCAGGCGAGGTTGGTGTGCGCGAATCATTCTGCCTTCTCCCCGGCGTTCAGATTGTGCGGCCCCGGTTGTGCCGGTGTGTCAGTGACCATCTGTTTCTTTTTCTCGCTCATCTCTTCGAATACGACGAAAAAGAGCGGTACAAAAATAATGGCGATCATGGTGGCGCCGACCATGCCGCCGATGATGCCCGTCCCGATAGAGTGACGGCTATTGGCAGAAGCACCAACCGCCGTTGCCAGTGGCACGCAACCGAGAATAAAAGCCATGGACGTCATCATGATGGGACGGAAACGGATTTCAGCTGCATGCAGCGCGGCATCGATGATCGACATCCCTTTCTCTACGTTGGCTACTGCAAACTCGACGATCAGAATTGCATTCTTTGCAGCAAGCGCAATTAGTGTGACGAGACCGATCTGAAAGTACACATCATTTTCCAGGCCTCGCAGTAACACCGCAACCAGCGCACCACACAGCGCAAACGGAACAGCGAACATCACGCTGAACGGGAGGGACCACTTTTCGTAGAGCGCTGCCAGAATCAGGAAGACCATAATCAGCGCAAAGGCAAACACAAAGACGGCGGTGCTGCCGGATTTCAGCTGTTCGTAGGCTTCGCCCGACCAGGCAATTTTATAACCCGGCGGCAGCACTTCGTCGGCAACCTGTTGCATCGCTTTAATCGCCTGACCGGAGCTGTAGCCAGCCGCATTGTTACCGGTTATCTGTACGGCGGGGTAGGCGTTGAAACGGGTCACGATGTCTGGACTGGCTTGATACTGGTAACTGATCAGTGCACGGAGTGGCACCATGGCACCCGTCCGTGAGCGAACGTACATGGTGTTGAATGCGGCGGGGTCCTGACGGTAATCGGCATCTGCCTGCAGAATCACCTGCCACAGGCGGTTCTGATACGCGAACTGGTTCACATACTGTGAGCCGATCATCGTTTGCAATGTGTCATAAACGTCATTGACAGCCACATCCAGCAACTCGGCCTTGCCGCGATCCACATTCACGAACATTTCACGGGCATTCGTGCTGAAGGTCGTGTTGAGTGCGGTGAGTTCCGGGCGCTTCTTGGCAGCAGCCATAAAACGCATGGTCTGCTCTTCCAGCTCGTCCATTGAGCCATTGCCTGTTTGCTCGAGCCACATCTGGAAGCCCCCGGTGGTACCCAGCCCCGGAATAGACGGCGGATTGACCGGAATGATGATGCCATCGTTTTGTGTGGCGAAGTGCTTGCGACCATCTTCGATCAGTGTGAACGCAGAAGAGGCTTTGTCGGTGCGCTGGTCAAAAGACTTGAGGCCAATAAAGAGCGTGCTGGCGCTCGGCAGCACTTGTGAATCAATAATGCTGTAACCCGCGTAGCTGGTGGCGAAGCCAACGCCCGGTTGCTCCTGGAACCAGTTGGCCCCGGCTTGGGAAAACGCCGAAGTACGTTGCAGGCTGGCTGCTTTGGGCATGACGACGGCACCAAAGAGGTAGCCCTGATCTTCTTCCGGTACAAACGAACCGGGTACCACACGGAAGAGGACGAGCAGCGTAAGAATGACGCCGCCGAAAATCATGAATGAGGGCTTACGATGAGTGATGGCCCATTTCACTGCCATCATGTAGTAGTCACGCAGCTTGTTGAAGAGCGTTTCAAAACCGACAAAGAACCGGGGCTTGGCGACATCGTCCTCTTCGCCTTTAGGCCGAATAAGAATGGCGGCGAGCGCAGGGGACAGCGTTAGCGCAACGATCGCCGAGAACGTCACTGAAACCGAGAGTGTGAGTGCGAACTGACGATAGAGCTGCCCGGTAATGCCCGAAAGGAAGGCAACGGGTACGAACACCGCGGCCATGACCAGCGTGGTGGCGATAATCGGACCGGTCACCTCGGCCATGGCGACCGCAGCGGCTTCACGCGGCTTCATGGCAGGGTTTTCTTCCATGATCCGTTCCACGTTTTCGATGACCACAATGGCATCATCCACGACTAGACCGATGGCCAGCACCAAGCCAAACATCGTGAGCATATTGATCGAGAAGCCGAACAGGCTCATACCGATGAAGGTACCAATGATCGATACCGGTACGGCGACCAGAGGTATCAGCGTCGCTTTCGGTTTCTGCAGGAACATGAAGACGACCAGCACCACCAGAATCATGGCTTCGAAGAAGGTATGGATCACTTCCTCGATGGATGAGTTGATGAACTCGGTGGCATCCAGTGTTATCTCGTAGGAAACGCCGGGCGGGAAGCTCGGCTTGAGTTCTTCCAGTTTGGCCTTGACCGCTTCTGCCACGTTGAGTGCGTTGTAACCGGGCTGGAAGTAGATCAGTAGCAGAGCTGCGTTATCTTTGTTGGTTTTGACGTCGAAGTTGTAGGTCTGTGAACCCAGTTCGGCACGACCGACATCGCGCATGCGTACGATGGCACCTTCCGATCCGGGCGTCACCGAAGGCTTGCCCGCCTTGACGATGATGTTCTCGAACTCTTCTTTCGTCTGCAGCATGCCGTTGGTGGTGACCGAAAAGTTCTGGATCACGTTGCCCTTGGACGGTAGCTGTCCCAGCTGGCCTACGGCGTATTGCTGGTTCTGGGCGCGTACCGCGTTGGCGATGTCGCCTGTTGTCAGCTTATACAGAGCCAGCTTGGTCGGATCCAACCAGATGCGCATGGCGTAGTTGGGGTTGCCGCCAATTGTCGCCATGCTCGCGCCCGGAATGCGCTGGACTTCGTTCAGCACGATGATGTTGGCAAAGGTACTGAGCTCGGTCAGGTCGTATTTGTTCTCCGGGTCTTTGATGGCAGCCACCATCATGATAGACGAGCTCTTCTGCTGGATGTTTACGCCCTGGTTGCGAACGGATTGTGGGACCTGGGGTAGGGCGGTGTTCACCCGGTTGAGTACGTCTGTCTGTGCCAGTGCCGGGTCTTTGCTGATGTCAAAGTAGATGCTCAACGTCATGTTGCCGGCCGTGTTGGTCGAGTACATGTAGAGCATACCGTCGGCGCCATTCACCTGTAGCTCAATCGGTGAAGCGACATTTTGCGACACGGTTTCGGCATTGGCACCCGGATACGTCGCCGATACCTGGATCTGTGGTGGCGTAATGTTGGGGTACTGGGCAATCGGCAATGACACCATGGCCACCAGACCGGCGATGGTGATGATGATAGAGATAACGGCCGAAAAAATCGGACGGTCAATAAAGAACTTCGAGAACATGATTGATCAGCCCCGTCCGGTTATTGGGCGGGGCGCGTTGTGGGCGCCTGTAGGGTGTTCGGAACCGGTGCCGGTGCATTCGGAATGCCAGGTGCCAGTGGTGCCTCCTTCGGCGGAAGCAGCTTGGGTGCAGGTGCCGGGGCGACCGGCATAGCCAGTTGTTTCGGATCCTGTGCCTGGTTGATATCAGACTGGACTTTGGCGCCGGGACCGTAGGGGTTTGGTTTCTGGTTTTCCGTCGGCGCTTTCGGGAGCTGAATCGGTTGCGGTTCCGGTGACTTGACCGTTGCTGGCTTGACCAGCTGGTTAGGCGACATACGCAGTACATTCGTCACCACGACACGGTCGCCGGGGCTCAAACCATCCGTGATGATCCAGTTGGGGCCATTCCAGTAGCCTGGTACAACGGTGCGGGAGTGTGCCCGGTTTTCTTGGTCGATCACCCAGACATACGCCCCCTGGCTGCTTTGCTGCACAGCCGTTTGTGGCACCAGATAGACATTCTGTTGAACCAGGCCAATAATCGTTGCGGTGACAAACTGACCCTGCTGTAACGCGCTGTTGGGATTCGGGAATACGGCGCGCATCAGACGGGTGCCCGTATCCACGTTATAGAGCACATCGGCAAAACCGATTTTGCCAACGTAGGGATAGAGAGAGCCATCCGACATGGTCAGCGTGACGTCCAGATCGGTAATGCTGGTTGCTTGGAGTTGTTGCTTTTCAAGCAGATCATTGACTTTGAGCGTCTGATCTTCGGAGACGGAGAAGTAAACCCACATCGGATCCATCTGATTCACAACCGTGAGTTCGGAATTCGGGCTGCCCACCTGCAGGTAGGTGCCTAGCGCCTGTTTGCGCACAGAGGCCAGACCCGAGATGGGCGAACGAATCGTGCAGTACTCCAGATTCAGCTGGGCGGTTTCGACGTTAGCACGCGCCTGGTCAACGCCCGCTTGGGCGCGCAGAAAGTTGCCGGTAGCCGTGTCCAGATCCTGCTGTGACAGCGCCTTGGCGGCGGCCAGGGGTTTGATGCGGTTTAACGTCAGGGTGGCTGTCCGCAGAGACGCCTCTTGCGAAACTAACGCAGCCTTGGCGGCATCAAGCTGAGCGATAAACGGACGCTTGTCCATTTCGAACAGGATGTCGCCGGCGTTAACCCAGGAGCCTTCTGTATAGACCTGCTTCTCCAGAAAGCCGGAAACGCGCGTGTAGATGGCCACCGACTGTGGGCTGCGGGTCTGACCAACCAGTTGCGATTCTAGTGGCACAGTCATTGGTTGTACTTCGATGGTGTCAACGCCCAGTGCGAAGTGCGCTTTCATGTAAGGCACGATCACATCGTTCTTGATGACATGGATTGCAACCAGTATGCCGAAAATAATCGCGGCTGGTTTGTGCCAGCGGGGATTCTTCGCGACGGCCAGCACATCTTCCTTTTTCAGATTTTTCAGGGATGTCCAGTCAAAGTGACGTACCGTTTCGGTCGCTTGACGAATGTGAGACATCAGTGCATCAGGAATAAATTTGGCCATGATCGAAAGACAAAAAAAGTACAGGCAATGCCGGTGTGCGGCACCGTCGAAGGGAATAGCGTGGAAGAGTTGAACATTACCATAGAAGACCTCGATTTTTCTTTAATTTCATACAGATAGTGCAGAAAAATGACATAATGGCGCAATGCAACAACTCGCCCTGGAAAGCAAATGAAAGACTTCGGCCAGCGTCTCTATCTGACGGGCGTCAGTACGGACATCGGTGAGGCAGATCTGCGTGATCTCATCGTCAAATACACCCGAATCGAGCCTTGCAAAATCGAACGGGTCGATCTGCAAACCGCGCTGCCTGCTTACGTTATTGAATTCGATGGGTTACGTGATGGCGACATCCAGCAGATTGGCAGCCGGATCAATGGCATGTACTGGCACGGCCAGGAAATTTACGCGCACGTGATCTGAGTCGGGTGCTTTAGAATAGCGCCCATATTTCAAAAAAATGCACTTCAAGGAACTCCATGAGCCTCAAATGCGGCATCGTCGGCCTGCCTAACGTCGGCAAATCCACTCTATTCAACGCCCTGACCAAGGCGGGTATTGCTGCCGAGAACTATCCGTTTTGCACCATTGAGCCTAACGTCGGCATTGTGGAAGTGCCAGATCCGAGGCTGGATGCTTTGTCCGAGATCGTCAAACCGCAGCGCGTGCAGCCGGCCATTGTGGAGTTCGTTGATATCGCCGGGCTGGTGGCAGGTGCATCTAAAGGTGAAGGTCTGGGCAACCAGTTTCTGGCTAACATCCGCGAAACCGATGCCATCGTGAACGTGGTGCGCTGCTTTGACGACGAGAATGTGGTGCATGTGTCGGGCCGTGTGGACCCAATTGCAGATATCGAAACCATCGTCACCGAGCTGGCGCTGGCGGATCTGGCCGTTGTAGAACGTACGATTGCACGAGACGGTAAAAAGGCAAGGTCGGGCGATAAAGAGGCGGCAAAGCTGGTCACAATTCTGGAAAAGCTATTGCCGCACTTGAACGAAGGCAAGCCGGCGCGTACGTTGGGTTTGGGTGATGAAGACAAGGCATTGCTCAAGCCGCTTTGTCTGCTCACCATCAAACCGGCCATGTATGTGGGTAATGTGCTAGAGGATGGTTTCGAGAACAACCCGTTCCTTGATCGTTTGCGTGAGTTTGCTTCCAAGGAAAATGCGCCGGTGGTTGCCGTGTGTGCCAAGATGGAAGCCGAGCTTGCCGACCTCGACGATGCCGACAAAGCCGAGTTTCTGGCCGACCTGGGTCTGGAAGAGCCGGGCCTGAATCGTGTGATTCGCGCCGGTTATAACCTTCTTGGTTTGCAAACGTACTTCACTGCCGGTGTGAAGGAGGTGCGCGCTTGGACTATTCACAAGGGTGATACGGCGCCACAAGCCGCCGGTGTGATTCACACGGATTTCGAGCGCGGCTTCATCCGTGCCCAGACCATTGCCTTTGCCGATTTTATTGCCTACAAAGGGGAGCAGGGCGCCAAGGAAGCCGGCAAGATGCGCGCAGAAGGTAAAGAGTACATCGTGCAGGATGGTGATGTGCTGAACTTCCTCTTTAACGTGTAAATCTCGGGAAGCCACCATGAAACGTTTTCTGTCTCTGCTGCTTTGTGCGCTGACCTTGTCGATGCCGGTGGCACCGGCGTATGCCTTGTTTGATAGCAAATCGCCCGCGCAACAGCGCGCCGAGATTCTGAAGCAGAACGACCAGATCATGGCGCGCCTCTATCGCCTTGAACCGCATGCGAAAGAACTGGTTGGCAAGTCGGCGGGTTACGCGACCTTTAGCAATTTCGGTATGAAGATCTTTATAGCCGGCGGCGGTTCAGGTTCAGGTGTGGTCATGCGCAAGGCCAACCAGAAGCCGGTATTCATGAAGATGGTCGAAGTTCAGGCGGGGCTTGGTGTGGGCATCAAGTCTTTCAGCGTGATCTTCGTTTTTGAAACCGAGAAAGCCCTGAATAGCTTCATTAACTCGGGTTGGGAGTTCGGTGGACAAGCCACGGCAGCGGCCAAATATGAGAACAATGGCGGTGCTTATGAAGGTGCAGCTAATGTGAGCGAAGGCGTCTGGATGTATCAGCTCACCGATAACGGTTTGGCCGCAGAAATTACAGCCAAAGGGACCAAGTATTACCAGGATAGTGATCTGAACAAATAACCGGATCCTCAAAACAACAAAAAGGCTGCCTCGATAATCCAGGCAGCCTTTTTGTTGGAGCGCGGTCAAATTAGTTCTTGATCGCCTCAACCGCGACAGACAGTTCCGTCTCGTCGCTGACGCCCGGCGCGTATTTGCCCAGGCCAAAATCGCTACGTTTGATCTGCGTTACTGCGTTGGCACCGCAGGCGTCCTTCTGACGCATCGGGTGCACGGCGCAGTTGAAGTGGGTGATCTTCAGTGTGACCGGTTTGGTGACGTCGCGTACCGTCAGATTGCCCACAACTTCACTCGGCTTATCGCCTTTGAACTTGAACTGGGTCGATTTGAACGTGATGGTCGGATACACATCAGCATCAAACCAGTTACTGCTGGTCAGATGGCCATCAAAAGCCTTGCTGCCGGTGTCGACCGAGTCCACCTTGATCGTGATGTCGGCACTGCCGGTCTTGGCCTTCTGATCCAGTGTGATGGTACCTGTTGTGTCATTGAAGCGGCTGCGCTGCTTCGAGAAGCCCAGGTGGGTGTATTCGAAGCTGGCAAAAGTGTGTGTTGGGTCAATGGTGTAGGTAACCGGTTCTGCCAGGGCGGGCAGGGAGGTCATGGCAAAGAGTGCGGTGCCGAGTACGAGTGTTTTTTTCATGGTGTGCTCCTGTGGGGGGGGGTAATGCGAGATGAGTGGGAGATGCTTTGAGGCAATTATTTGCCGTTGAGGGTTAAACGGATGATGA
>JALRGK010000217.1 GCA_023253415.1 Rhodocyclaceae bacterium | reverse complement strand
GCCGAAAAGATTCTGAAGGAAATCACAGCACGTCTAGAATTCCTGATCAACGTTGGCCTCGACTACCTGTCCCTTGAGCGTTCTGCTGACACCTTATCCGGTGGCGAAGCACAGCGCATCCGGCTTGCATCACAAATCGGTTCAGGCCTCACGGGCGTCATGTACGTTCTTGACGAACCTTCGATTGGCTTACATCAGCGGGATAATGATCGCCTCCTGGCGACGCTCAAGCACCTGCGCGACCTTGGTAACACCGTCATTGTGGTCGAACACGATGAAGACGCCATCCGTATGGCCGACTATGTGGTTGATATGGGCCCCGGCGCCGGCATCCATGGCGGTCGCATTGTGGCCGAAGGCACACCGCATCAGATCTGCGACAACCCGGATTCAATGACGGGGGCATTCCTCTCGGGCCGTGAAGCCATTCATGTGCCGTCGATCCGCAAAGCCCCCGACCCGGAGCGCATTCTGCAACTAACACAGGCCACAGGAAACAACCTGAAAGGTACTGACCTGACCATTCCACTCGGGCTTTTTACCTGTATCACCGGTGTTTCTGGCTCAGGCAAGTCGACCCTGATCAACGACACGCTTTATGCCGTCTGCGCCAAACATCTTTATGGCAGCAGCCTGGATCCGGCACCCTATGAAGCACTGAATGGGCTAGAGCAGATCGATAAGGTCATTAACGTCGACCAGAGCCCGATTGGCCGCACGCCACGTTCTAACCCGGCCACCTACACCGGACTTCTCACCCCCATTCGTGAACTGTTCTCCAGCGTTCCTGAATCACGCACGCGGGGCTACGAACCCGGGCGTTTCTCCTTTAACGTCCGTGGCGGCCGCTGCGAAGCGTGTCAGGGGGATGGTGTCATCAAGGTAGAAATGCACTTCCTGCCGGATGTGTACGTACCGTGCGATGTTTGTCACGGCAAACGCTACAACCGGGAAACACTGGAAATTCAGTACAAGGGCAAGAACATCCACGAAATCCTGCAGATGACCGTGGAAAACGCCCTGGAATTCTTCAGTGCGGTACCAACCGTTGCCCGCAAACTCAAAACACTCATGGATGTGGGCCTGGGCTACATCCAGCTGGGCCAATCAGCGACCACACTTTCGGGCGGCGAAGCACAGCGTGTGAAACTTTCGCTAGAACTTTCCAAACGTGACACCGGTCGTACCCTCTACATTCTGGACGAACCTACAACCGGCCTGCACTTCCAGGATATTCGTCTGCTTCTGGGCGTGCTGCATCGTCTTACGGAACATGGCAACAGCGTGGTCGTTATCGAGCACAACCTGGATGTTATCAAGACGGCCGACTGGGTCATCGATCTGGGTCCCGAAGGCGGTGCCGGCGGCGGCCGCATCATCGCAGAAGGCACCCCGGAGGCTGTTGCCGCAACGCCAGGCAGCCATACAGGTCACTTTTTGCGGCAAATGCTGGAAAACAGGCCCACGGCAACCCAGGCCGTGGCAAAATCCAAATCGGCCGCAAAAGCAACTAACAAACGGAAAACCCGATGAGCCAGACAATTGAGATTACCATTCGCTTGTTTGGCGCATTCCGTAAGTTTCATGGCGCGCCTCTCACGCTATCACTACCCACTGGTTGCAGCGTCACCGACGTCAAAGCCGCTCTCGGTAGCGCATTAACATCGTTGAACCCGGCATTTGCTGATCAGGAATTGCTGGACAAATCCGCATTGGCCGATGACCGCGCCGTTCTGGCACCTGATGCCACATTACAACAGGATAGCCAGCTGGCCATCCTGCCACCGGTATGCGGAGGCTGAAATGAGCGGCAAAAACCACTTTGGCATTGCTACGCAACCGATTCAGGTTCAAGCGGCCGTCGACTTTGTTGCTGATGATGCCCATGGCGCAGCAGATCTATTTATTGGCACCGTGCGCAATCTCAATCTCGGCAAACCTGTCCGCGGTGTCTCTTACGATGTCTACGATGAACTGACTCTCAATGTATTCGAGGAACTGGCCACCGAAGCGCGTCAACGTTGGGGTGAAAAACTCAACATCTTTGTTGAGCACTTCAAAGGACGTCTTGATATTCAAGGGGTCAGCATTTTGATTGCCGTCAGCTCCCCGCACCGGGACGAGTCGTTCCGCGCCTGCCGGTTTATCATTGAAGAGATCAAACACCGGGCACCCATCTGGAAACAGGAACATTATCTCGATGGCGACAGTGAATGGGTGCAAGGCCACGCGCTCTGCTCGCACGGACCCGTCTCATACGATGACGAACCTGCACCAAGCGATCACAAGCACTGTAAGCATTACTGATTTTTTATAAAACAGTCAGTTAACTAAATCTAGTCGGACACGTCTCTGACCCAAACATATTTATTGGCGATGGAATAGGAAATCACTTTCATATTCTGTAATATATCGAGCTATGAACCAAGCTCGTATGCCTGAAACCTACCCTGAGCGCATCCGTCTCAACGACGAGTTGCATGCTCGTCCACCGGTCGCTCTTTGGCCGAATGAGCACATCCTCTACCTGGCGCTTGTCAACACCAGCGGCAAGCGGCTTCAGGAAGAAGTCATTATTCGGGATTTGTGCGACTCTCTGGGGGGGGACTCATGCCCGACGCTACAGGGCAACAATATCGAATTTGACGTCGCGGTTAACCGTGATGTCTGCCAGGGCGCCCCAGATGGCTTGCGCTTCCGTGTGAAATACGAACGGCACGGCGAGTTTTCTTCGTGGTGGTTCTTTCAGCAAACCGAATCGACAGAGCTGTCTCACCCCCCAGAATTTTGTTGCAATCTGGACCGATGGCTTCATCACCTTCCTGGGCAACTATTGGTTGCTATGAATATTCGTGTTTGCCAGGCAGAGCGTATTCCATCGGTTCATGAAATTTCACCCTATTTTTCCGGAAACACGGTCATTGGCAGCCTGATTGCGCACGATGCTGGCGCAGCTTTCACGGACTTTCGTATTGATGCCACTGGGCGCACAAAAATGATCTTCATGAATAAGGCCATGGGATCACGACAAGCCGGGCGACAATTGCAAGCACTCGTTGAAATTGAAACCTACCGAATGATGGCTCTGCTTGCGCTTCCCGAGGTCCAGGAATCATTCCCAGTTCTTGCATCGCAGGAACAAGCATTAATCGATGTCAGCCGCCAACTGGCAGCACCTGCCGAGGAAGACACCAACGAACAAACTCGGGATCTGGAACTTCAACAACGGATCTCAAAAATTTCATCAGCCATCGAAGCACTTTCCTCCAGCACCCAGTATCGACTTTCGGCCAGTGATGCCTATTTCCAGCTTGTACAACGCCGTATAGGCGATCTGCATGAAACCAATCTTTCTGGCATCCAAGGCTTTGGGGAATTCATGGAACGTCGCTTGGTGCCCGCCATGAAGACTTGTAGTGCTTTTTCTCTGCGCATCCGCGAGACATCCCACCGAGTCTCACGAATGAGCCAGCTGCTACAAACTCGTGTCGAAATCGCTCGAGAAGAACAGAACTCTCAACTGCTCGCATCAATGGAGAAACGTTCCAAGCATCAGTTGCATTTGCAACAAGCCGTGGAAGGCTTGTCCATTGTCGCCATTAGCTACTACGGCATCGGTTTAGCTGCTTATGTTTTCAAAGCCATGAAAACAATGGGTCTCATCCATGATGTGGAACTCGCAACCGGTATCGCTACACCCCTGGTGCTTCTGGCTGTAGCTCTGATGACTCGGAAGATTCGTAACAGTTTTAAGTAACTCACCTCAACCATTGTCTGTTTGCGGATAGGGAGTCCCCATGCCACTCAAGATTGCAGCTGCCCGAGAAACCGAATGCGCAGAAAAGCGTGTAGCCCTCACGCCGGAAATTGCCAAAAAGTTCAAAGCGCTTGGCGCAGAAATGCGAATGGAACAAAGCGCGGGGGCAGAAAGCCATTTTATTGATACTGACTATGCAGACGTACAGTTTGTTGATGGTCTGAGTACCGCTTACGCAACAGCCGACCTGATCCTTCGTGTGACACCGCCCTCTTTAGCCGAGATTGAGTCTATACCAGACGGTAGCATCCTGATTGGCCTGATGCGCCCTTACGAAAGCAGGGAACGTATCGCCGCATTCAATCGCAAAAAACTCACTGTCTTTGCACTCGAACTGCTTCCCCGGATTTCTCGTGCACAAAGCATGGATGCACTATCCTCCCAAGGTGCATGTGCTGGCTACCAGTGTGGATTGATTGCCGCTGCAAGATGCACTAAATTTTTCCCCATGTTAACCACAGCTGCCGGCACGATACGGCCTGCCCGTGTGCTTGTTATTGGCGCTGGTGTTGCCGGTCTCCAGGCCATCGCCACCTGTAAAAGACTTGGTGCCATGGTTGAAGCCTATGACGTGCGCGCGGCTGCCCGCGAACAAATTGAATCGTTGGGCGCCAAATTCGTTGATACCGGTGTGTCGGCAGATGGCACTGGCGGCTATGCACGAGAACTGACCGCCGACGAAAAAGCCCAGCAGGCTGAAAAGCTGGCCAAAGCAGTTGCTGCCGCCGATGTCGTCATCACGACAGCGGCCATTCCCGGCAAAAAAGCCCCCATCATCATTACCAAAGAGATGGTCGCACGCATGAAATACGGCGCCATCATTGTCGACATGGCCGCCGAATCCGGGGGCAATTGTGCTTTGACACAAGCCGGCGAGCATATCATCGCCAATGACGTCAATATTCATGGGCCGGTCAATCTACCATCGAGAATGCCCACTCACGCATCCGAACTTTTTAGCCGCAACATCTATAACTTTCTATCGCCGTTTATTAAAGACGGAAAACTCGAACTCGATTGGAATGATGACGTTGTGGCACAAACAGCGCTTTGCCGCGCAGGGCAAGTCACACATCCGACTGTTCAACAAATCATGGGAGAAGCACCATGACTGAAATGCTAGCGCTCTACATATTCATGCTAGCCGCTTTTACAGGCTACGAGATCATCGCCAAGGTACCGGTTATCCTGCACACACCCCTGATGTCAGGATCCAATTTCATCCATGGGGTAGTAGTTGTTGGAGCGATAATCGCCTTGGGGCATGCCGATTCACTCACGGAGCAGGTCATTGGATTCTTTGCCGTGGCACTTGGTGCAGCGAACGCGGCCGGTGGTTATGTCGTTACCGAACGCATGCTCGGTATGTTCAAAAAGAAAGAGGGTGCATAAATGTCGCTGCCTCTGTATGTACAAGGTGCCTGGTTTTTCGGCGCCCTTCTGTTTATCGTTGGTCTCAAGGGCATGAGCTCACCTGTGTCGGCGCGCAAAGGCATCGTCTGGGCCGGCTACGGCATGCTGGTGGCCATCGCTGGCACCTTCATGATTCCGGATTTGCACAACATTGCCTTAATTGGCGCCGCACTCTTGCTTGGCGGTGCGGCCGCTTGGATTTCCGGCAAGAAAGTGCAGATGACCGACATGCCGCAGATGGTTGCCATCTACAACGGTATGGGGGGTGGTGCCGCGGCCGCCATCGCCGCCATTGAATTTGTGCGCGGCGACGTCCACTCTACAACCGTCACACTGCTTGCTGTCATCGGTGCACTAATAGGCGCGGTCTCTTTCACGGGTTCCTGTGTCGCCTGGGCCAAGCTCCAAGGCGTTCTGAAGAAAGCCCATCGTCTGCCGGCACAAAATGCCGTTAACGTTATCCTCGCAGGCATCTCGATTCTGCTGGGCGCTGCGATGGTCATCATGGCACCCGCTGAGCCAGGTCTGATTTACGCGTTCTTCCTAATTGCGTTAGTGCTGGGCCTGGTCGTTACACTGCCCATTGGCGGTGCCGACATGCCCGTAGTGATTTCCCTGTTCAATGCCTTCACCGGTCTGGCTGTGGGCTTCGAAGGTTATGTACTCGGCAACCCGGCACTCATCATTGCCGGTATTGTTGTTGGTGCCGCAGGTACCCTATTGACGCAACTCATGGCCAAGGCCATGAATCGCCCACTCACCAACATTCTCTTTACGCCTATGACAGGTGGTGGCGATGGTGGCCAGGCCATCGAAGGCACCATGAAGGAAGTCGGTCCGGTGGATGCCGCTGCCATGATGAGATATGCCAGCAAGGTCATTATTATTCCGGGTTATGGCATGGCCGTTGCCCATGCCCAGCACAAGGTCTGGGAAATGACCGCCTTGCTGGAAGAAGCCGGTGTTGAGGTCAAGTTTGCCATTCACCCGGTAGCAGGACGCATGCCTGGCCACATGAATGTGCTTCTGGCAGAAGCCGGCGTGCCTTATGACAAGATCTTCGATCTCGAAGAAATCAATGGCGAATTCCCGCAATGTGATGTAGCACTCGTTATCGGTGCCAACGATGTAGTCAACCCCGTAGCACGTACGGATAAATCCAGCCCGATCTACGGTATGCCGATTCTGGATGCGGACATGGCGCAGAACGTGATTGTGGTCAAACGCGGCAAGGGTGCTGGCTACTCTGGCGTGGAAAATGCCCTGTTCTATACCGACAACTGCCGGATGCTTTATGGTGATGCACAACCGGTTGTCGGCGAGATCATTCAGAACTTGAAAACACTGGGCTAATGATGATGCGGCGCACAATACGAGCCTTGCTTGTTCGTGCGCCAAATTCACTTTTACGTGTTATAAACTATATCCACATAGCGTAACTTTGCGTTACGTCAAAAAGGTAAACGAATATTATTGAGGAGATATGCATGAAAAAAATCATCGCTGGCATCGCTCTGGCCGCCGTGTCGGTCACTGCCTTTGCACAAACCGCTGCGGCACCCGAAAAACTGCGCATCATCGGTGAAAGCAAAGAGTTCGTGATTCAGACCAAAAAAGGCCCGTACACCATTACCCGTACTATGACTTCCTGCGCGAAAAACGCTGGCTGGTTGCAGCCACTGATCCCGCAGAAGGGTGTTACGCCCATTACTGAAATCGAAATTCTGGAAGGCATGAATGACAAGGATGTGATCATTGTCGACATGCGTGAGCCCAATGACCGTGTCAAGGGTACGATTCCTAACACCTATCACATTCCTTACACCGAAGTCGCCAATCGAATGGATGAGCTGGGCTGCACCAAGAAAGCCGCCAAGTGGGACTGTTCCAAGGCCAAGAAAGTTTACGCATTCTGTAACGGCCCTGTCTGCCCGCAAAGCCCGACTGCCATCGCCGCTATGACGCGTGACGGCTTCCCGGTCAATAAGATCTATTACTACCGTGGTGGCATGCTGGACTGGGCTGCTCTGGGCTTCCCGATTGTTGAAGGTGATTTCTGATCACGCGATAGCCATCCTAAAAAGCGAGCTTCGGCTCGCTTTTTTTATGTTCAGGGCGCGAAAGCACCTTTGCCGGACAGCCACTTCTCAAGATTGGCCAGGGGCAAATAGCCCTGAACCAGTCGACCATCAGCACCGATAGTCGTTGGCGTCAGATAGATCTCATGTTGTTTTCCGAAACGCATGTTCTGGGCAATCGGATTCGCGCATGCGTCTGCAGCGAATGAAACACTCCGGTCTCTCATTGCAACCAGCAGATTTTCCAGCCGTTCTGCGTTGGTGGTCCCCGAACACCAAACCCCGATCGAACGCCTCATACTTTTTTGCTCAAGCGGCATCAGAAAGCGGTAAATCGTCACGTTATCGACTTTTTCCAATGATTTCTCATATTTCCTGCAGTAGCCGCATTCCGGCTCGGTAAAAACCGCGATGACACGGGAACCGTCCCCCTTAACGTCTTTGATGGCGTCAGCAAGGCGTAAGGCTTTCCAGTTGAAATACGGTATGTCAGAGAATGAACTATCTGACGCAATAGCGTTGACCTGCATTCCCATAAAAAAAGTCAGCCACAACAGAGATTTTTTCACATCCGTCTCACCGAAGAATCATGATCAATATATTGCATTGCACGATGCCAGATAGCAATCCGTTGAGTATAGTGCAATATAATCTATCCCTTACTTAATCAATTTCCGATGGGCACAAGGAGTGGCAATGGCAAAACAAGATGAGCTGACCCCAATCGAGACGCCGGAAGGTCTCCAGAAGCCGGGGCGCATTCAGAAAGCGCCTGAAAATTTTCTAACACCGACAGAAGTCGAACAAGTGACCAAGGGGCGCCGGGATTTTCTGCGTGGCTCCTTCATGGCTGCCGTTGCCGCTGCCGTCACCGGCAGGACGGCCTTTGCCCAGGACGGCTCAGCATTGGTCGATGCCAAGTCAGGCGATCCGTACATCCTGCAACCGCAAACCTGGGCCACGACACTGGGCAAGGGCGTTGCAACGGCACCCTACGGCCTGCCCTCCAAGTTCGAATCCGAAGTCATTCGTCGCCAGAGCCCCGGTCTGACGCAGACCACCCAGTCGAGCGTGTCGTTCTCGCCGCTGCAGAGCATGTTCGGCATCATCACTGCCTCCGGTTTGCACTTCGAGCGTCACCACCAGGGGTGGTATGACATCGACCCGATGCAACATCGTCTGATGGTGAACGGTTCCAGCCCAGAATTCGTGAAAAAGCCCAAGGTTTACACGATGGACGACATCATGCGTCTGCCCTTCGTATCGCGTATCCATTTCATCGAGTGTGGTGCCAACACCGGTATGGAATGGGGCAACGTTGCCGTGCCAACCGTTCAGTACACTCACGGCATGCTGTCGTGCTCGGAGTTCACCGGTGTACCGCTGCGGGTCCTGCTCGAAGACTGCGGTGCCGACATGACCAAGAAGTTCGTACTGGCCGAAGGTGCCGATGGCTCTGCCATGACCCGTACCATTCCGATGGAAATGGTGCTAAATGACGAAGTGCTTGTTGCTTACGGCATGAATGGTGAGATGATGCGCCCGGAAAACGGCTACCCACTCCGTCTGGTTGTGCCAGGCGTTCAGGGCGTGTCGTGGGTCAAGTGGCTGCGTCGTATCGAAGTGGGTGATCAGCCCTACGGCACTAAAGATGAAGCCGTTCACTACATTGATCTGCTGCCGGACGGCCAACACCGCCAGTACACCTCGGTTCAGGAATGCAAATCGGTTATTTGCACCCCGTCGGGTGGCCAAAAGCTTCTGGAAAAAGGTTACTACACCATCTCGGGCCTTGCCTGGTCGGGTCGCGGCAAGATCAAGCAAGTGGATGTATCAACCGATGGCGGCATCAATTGGAAGCGTGCGAAGCTGGAAACCCCGATTCAGTCGAAAGCACTCACCCGCTTTAGCCTGCCCTGGAACTGGGACGGCAAGTCGGCCATTCTGCAATCACGTGCGGTTGATGACACCGGTTACGTACAGCCGACTTACGGCCAGTTGCGTGCCGTTCGTGGCACCCGTTCGATCTATCACAACAATGCCATCCAATCTTGGGGTGTCGCTGAAAACGGAGATGTGAGCAATGTTCAAGTTCTCTAATGCCATGAAGCCCGCATTCGCGCTGGCCATGGTGCCACTGCTGTTCGCCACCCATGCAACTGCTGCTGACAACTATTCAGGGGTCGGCCGTGCTGCGACGCCTGCCGAGATCAAAGCTTGGGATATCGATGTTCGTCCCGACTTCAAAGGCCTCCCCAAAGGATCGGGTAGCGTTGAACAAGGTCAGGTCGTCTGGGAAGCCAAGTGTGCCAGCTGTCACGGTACCTTTGGTGAAAATAACACCGTGTTCACTCCGCTGATTGGCGGTACCACGAAAGACGACATCAAGACTGGTAACGTTGCCAACCTGAAGCGTAACGACTATCCCGGTCGTACTACCATCATGAAGGTCTCGTCCCTGTCGACCCTCTGGGATTACATCCATCGCGCTATGCCGTGGAATGCCCCTAAAACCCTCAGTGATGATGAAGTGTATGCGGTTCTGGCCTATCTACTCAACCTGGCTGAGATTGTTCCTGATGATTTCACCCTCAGCGACAGCAACATCAAAGATGTGCAGAAGCTGATGCCAAACCGCAATGGTATGGTGCGCAAGCACGCCATGTGGCCGGGCAAGTCGGGTCTGGTCACTGCTACGCCACCGGACACCAAGAACACAGCCTGTATGACTAACTGCAAGCCTGCCGCCAAAGTCAGCTCCACGCTGCCTGATTATGCACAAACCTCACACGGTGAGCTGGCTCCCCAGTTCCGCCCATTCGGCCAGACTCGTGGCCAAGGCGCTGCCGGTGCTGCGGCTGCAAAACCGGCGCATAATCCGGATTACGCGCTGGCTGAAAAATCAGGCTGTCTGGCATGTCACGGCATCAACCAGAAAATTGTTGGCCCCGGCTTCAACGAAGTGGCTGACAAGTACAAGGGTCAAGATGCGACTGGCAAGCTCGTCGCCAAGGTCAAGAATGGTGGTTCAGGTGTATGGGGTTCCATGCCCATGCCACCGCAAACTGACCTGAAAGATTCGGACGCACAGGCTCTGGTCAAGTGGATCCTGTCCGGTGCACCGACGCAGTAACCTTTTTATACGCAGTAACCCATAGGAGATTGGAATGAACACCAACACCAAACGTTTCGACCGCCGTCAGATTCTGAAAGCTGCCGGCGGCCTGAGCATCATGGCCTTCGGCGCCTCGATGTCGCCGATGGCTTTTGCTGCCTGGAACAAGACGGCATTTGAAGCCAAGTCACTGAGCGATGTTTACGGTGCCCTGGGTGCCGGTTCGCCAAGCAACAGCGGCGACGTCCAGATCATTGCTTCGGACATCGCTGAAAACGGTGCCGTAGTACCCATCCAGGCTGTCAGCAAGCTGGCCAACACCGAGCAGATCTCGATTCTTGTTGAAAAGAACCCGAGCGCACTGGTTTGCCTGTTCAACCTGACTGCAGATGTTTTGCCGGAAGTCACCACCCGTATCAAGATGGGTCAGACCTCCAATGTGACCGTTCTGGTCAAGGCCGGTGGCAAGTACTACACCGCCACCAAGGAAATCAAGGTCACTCTGGGTGGTTGCGGCGGTTAATCCCCCGTACAGACCCTATTCATCAAAGAACAACTGGAGATTACACATGGCAAATCCGATGAAAATCCGCGCTGCAAGCAAAGACGGCGTGACTGAAATCAAAGTGCTGATGAACCACGAAATGGAAACCGGTCAGCGTAAAGACTCTTCTGGCGCTGTTATCCCGGCCTGGTTCATCAACGAAGTCAAGGTTGAACTGGCTGGCAAAACCGTTATGACCGCTGAGTGGGGTCCGTCGGTGTCGAAGAACCC